>JBFHPN010000603.1:0-2026 GCA_041592735.1 Oleiphilaceae bacterium
CATCTCGACTTTATCGAACTGATGTTGACGTATCATGCCGCGTACGTCTCGGCCATAGGAACCCGCCTCGCTTCTAAAACAAGGTGTGTGACATACAAACTTGATTGGTAAATCTTTCGCTTCAACAATTGTGTCACGCACAATATTGGTCGCAGGTACTTCGGCGGTTGGAATCAGATAGAAATCACGATCTGCGTACAGCTTGAATAAGTCCTCTTCAAACTTGGGTAACTGCCCCGTACCGAACAACGAGTCGCTGTTTACGATATAAGGAAGATAAGCCTCTTCGTAGCCATTCTGCTCTATATGTGTGTCCAACATAAATTGCGCCAAGGCACGGTGCAATTTTGCTAATTGGCCGCGCATCACAGCAAAGCGCGAACCGGTCAGTTTGCTGGCAGTTTCAAAATCCAATAATCCACACTGCTCACCCAGCGCGATATGATCTTTAACCGGAAAGGAAAAAGCGTTAGGCTCGCCCCACTTCAATACTTCAAGATTGTCTTCTTCTGACAAACCAGCGGGAACATCCTCATCTGGCAAATTAGGCATACCTGCCAGAAAATCATTCAGCTGATCCTGAACCAGTTTGAAATCGACTTTAGCCTTTTCCAGCTTTGCCCCGATTTCATCCATTTCAGCGATCAACGGAGCAATATCCTGCCCTGAAGCTTTGGCTTTACCAATGGATTTAGAACGGGTATTACGTTCGTTTTGCAGTTCTTCCGTGAGCGTCTGAAGTGTCTTTCGTTGTTCTTCAAGCTGAGAAAACAAAGCAATATCAAACACATACTTTTTGATAGAAAGCTTCTGGGCGATATCTTCAGTTTGGGCACGGACTAATTTAGGATCTAGCATAATTTAATTCTTAGTATCGAAAGTTATAAAGTTGAGCGCGCGATAAACACGCCCATGAACAGGCTCAAAAGACATAGCAAGGTTGTGCCAATAATATAGGCCATAGCCGATAAAAAATCGCCTCGGTCAAACAACTGCCATGCTTCTAATGAAAACGCTGAATACGTCGTAAATGCACCCAAAAAACCGGTCATAATCAGGGGTTTAAACTCTGGAGGAAAGACCCCTCTTTCAACAATATATACAAAAGCCAGCCCCATCAGCAATGAGCCGAGCACATTCACCAGCATCGTTCCCCAAGGGAAATAACGCCCGCCAATAAAGTTCACCATGCCATATCGACATAAGGCGCCAAATGCACCCGCGCATGCAATAAGAACAATATTTTTCAGCATAAATCATTTAACCATTAAAAATGGCCTTAAGTTTACCTTATATTTTGGGGTGAACACATAGTTAAGAGGGAACACAAAAGCAAAAAAAACAGACTGATTGCTTTAGATAACAAAGCCAGCTAGCTCGGTTTGTCTTTACTGAAACCTGAGCACGAAACTGTTTAATCGACGAAGGGAATCAACGAAAGGAAGCCACCCTATTCAATCATAACCTCAGGTTTATATCGAAGACATGCAAACGCTGGCTGGCAACGTCATCACAAACTCGACAGGTGCGAAGCCATCCGATGACGAAATTCCATGAGGAAAGGACAACGAAATCGTGCCACCATGCTGCTCAAAATAGTTTTTCACCGCATCCATACCGACACCTCGACCCGATACATCAGTCACTTTTTCAGCCGTGGACAAACCAGGTTTAAATAGTATTTGGGTAATGCTTTCGGTATTCAATTCATCCGAAGGCGCTATTAACTGCTCTTGAATCGCCTTTTCCTTAAGCCTGCCAAGGTTCAGGCCGCGACCATCGTCCCGATAGCTTACATTCAGGATTTGTTCTTGCTGGCGTATCTTGATCTTGATGGTTCCATTGGCCGGTTTTCCTTTTTCCAGACGTTCATTTTCTGGCTCTAAACCATGATCGAGAGAATTACGCACAAGGTGCATGAACGCATTATTAAACAACTGGAAAACGTGTTTTTTAAATACTAAGTGATTGTCATCAATAATCACTTTAGGTTCGGCCTTACCTAAATCTTTGGCCAGTTTAGGAA
>JBFHPN010000604.1:0-2005 GCA_041592735.1 Oleiphilaceae bacterium
AGTGCAGTTCGAAGAAAGTGACTACGAATACGTGCAAACAATCGCGCTGCAGCTGGTCACAACGGTTAAAAATATCCGCATGCGCGAAACCATAGAAGAGCAGAATAGAACGCTGGAAAATAAAGTAGAGGAACGCACCGCTGAACTAAGACGTAAGAATCACGATATTCAGGGTATGTTGCATAATATGCAGCAGGGCTTGTTTACCGTTATGCACGGGGGTGAAATTCATTCTGAGTATTCGTTCTATCTGGAATCCATCTTTGAAACATCCAGAATTGCAGGGCGCAACGTCTTTGATTTGTTATTTAGTGCGGCCAGCCTGGGTAGCAATGAGCTGGATCAGAATAAAGTCGCCGTAGATGCCATTATTGGTGAAGATGAAATGATGTTTGAATTTAATGAACATCTTCTGGCAAAAGAATATGAATGTGTTGTGAATGGCCGCAAGAAGATTCTGTCTCTGGATTGGAATCCTATTGTTGTCGATAACGAAGTGGCAAAACTAATGGTAACGGTAAGAGATGTTACCCAGCTGAAAGCACTGGAAAGCGAAGCGGCCAGCCAGAAACGAGAATTGGATATTGTTGGCCAGTTAATCAAGATGCCAGGTGGAAAATTTCTGGATTTCGAGACCTCCGCCCGCGCATTTATTGCAGATAATAGCGAAAAAATTAAAAGCACCACACAGAAAGACAACGACACGCTGGCCTTGTTATTCAGAAATATGCACACCATAAAAGGCAATGCCCGCACTTATGGTTTCATTCATCTAACCGATATCGTGCATGATGTAGAAACGCGCTATAGCCAGTTACGCACAGATGAGAGTCTTCCCTGGGATGCAGCCTTATTATTGGAAGAATTAAATCTGGTTGAAAAGGGGCTGGATGAATATAGTCATGTCTTTCATGAAGTGCTGGGCAGAGGCGACACGAAAGAAGAAAGCGCGCTATCTTTGGATGAAGCAAGCATCAAACGCATTGAAAGTTGTCTTCATTCAATCAATGCAAAATATCCTGATATCGATCTGACACCAGATCTTAAACCCCTCCATGACATACTCAATAATTTAAATACCTATGACGTGGAAACAGTGCTTTCAGATATTATCAATTCATTGCCATCCATCGCCAAAGAACTCGGTAAAGCCGTACCGAAGGTAACGGTCAGATCCGACACTGTACGCATCCAGAAATCAGCCACCGACCTCATGGTCAATGTATTTTCACACATACTAAGAAACAGTGTGGATCATGGTATTGAGGTGCCTGAGGAACGTGTGGCTCTGGGCAAACCCGAGCAGGGCCAAATAGATATCAGTGCAGCAGATAAAGATCAGAAACTCGAAATTATCGTCAAGGATGATGGAAAAGGCGTTAACTTGACGCGTCTATTTCAAAAAGGTATCGAAGCGGGCGTCTTTAAGGCAGAGGATCAACCCACTGCAGATCAGATCGCTGCGCTCATATTCTATTCAGGCGTCTCGACTAAGGATCAGGTGTCCAGTATTTCCGGTCGGGGCGTCGGGATGGATGCAGTCAAACAGTTCTTGCTCAAACAAGGGGGAGATATTTCACTCAGATTGCTTCAACCGCAAGCACCAGGTAACGATTATGTCCCATTCGAAACCGTCATAACCCTGCCTGCAGGTTTATACCTCTCTGTTGCATGAGGCTTAGGCTGCGTAATAAAAAAGCTGATGCGCCTTTCTGACTAAGGCTGCATCAGCTTTTTTGTTTTTATAATGAAAAAATGACCCGAAGAGTCATGTAGTTGATAAACAGCAAAAACCATGGATTCCCGCCTGCGCGGGATGAAGGAGTGAGGGTGTTTGTCTCAGGTGGACATGTTTAACCTTATGGTGCGCTTTGAAATGTGAAAACACATCCGCTACATGGCTTATAGCTCCAGATCATCGACCAGTTTAGGGTTGCTCACAAAAGGATTGTCATTACCCTGGGCGTCTTTAATCCGCTGGTTTTTGGCTTTTTCTTCGGGGCTA
>JBFHPN010000605.1:0-2004 GCA_041592735.1 Oleiphilaceae bacterium
GCAAACATTGCGTGTATTTGCGGGGATTTACTATGAGCCACAGGGTGACCCACGACAGCATATCGATCCATATTCATCCTTTTAACCAATCCTGATGCGGTAAAAACTCACGAGTCAATGCTTCTTCAGGCGAACCTGGTTCGGGCTGATAATCGTATTCCCATTTCACCAGTGGGGGCAACGACATCAAGATGGATTCGGTTCGTCCCCCTGATTGCAAACCAAAAAGGGTGCCTCGATCAAACACCAGATTAAATTCGACATATCGCCCTCGTCGGTAAAGCTGGAAATCACGCTCTCGCTGACCATAAGGCGTTTCTTTTCGGCGTGCGACAATGGGCAGGTAAGCGGGCAAATAACTATTTCCTACCGCCCGCATGAATGCAAAAGAAGTATCAAAACCCCAGGCATTCAAGTCATCAAAAAATAAACCGCCAACACCTCTGGCCTCCTGACGATGTTTTAAATAAAAATAGTCATCGCACCAGGTCTTATAGTCTTGATAGACATGATCACCAAACGCGGCACACGCTTTTGCAGCCACCTGATGCCAGTGCTTGCAATCTTCCCGGAATCCATAATAAGGCGTTAAATCATAACCGCCGCCAAACCACCAAATGGGATCAGCGCCTTCTTTTTCAGCGATAAAAAAGCGCACATTGGCATGAGATGTCGGCACATAAGGGTTTTCCGGATGCATCACCAATGAAACCCCCATCGCCTGGAAGTGACGTCCTGCCAGTTCGGGTCTTGAGTGCGTGGCAGATGCTGGCAACTGATCGCCAAACACATGTGAAAAATTTACCCCACCCTTTTCAAACACCCCTCCTGACTTAATGACGCGCGTCCGCCCACCTCCGCCCTGAGGCCTTTCCCAGCTATCCTCTGAAAAACGGGCGCTGCCATCTATTGCTTGCAAGCCCTCACAAATTTCATCCTGCAAGGCTAGTAAGTAAGCCTTTACTTCATCTAACATTATTAGTCCCCTGCTTTTTTGATGTATTTCTAATCCCGAATGATACGGCCACTTTCAAGATCAATAATCCTCGAAGGTTTACCCGCCTGCCCAAGCGCACCATTCACAATGCCATCTATGCGCCCCATGAAGTACTTTCGGATATCCGCTCCGCTCATGGCAGGTAATCGACCGGACGGATTCGCCGAAGTAGATACAATTGGCCCACGAAACTTATTCGTCAGCGCCTTCACCACTGGGTGTTGACTCACTCTGATAGCCACACCGGCATGTTTACCTCGAATCCACTCGGGAATTTGCTGCTCAATATCCGGCACAATCCAGGTTGTTGGCCGCGATTGCACTGAAAAGAAACGCTCACGCTGCTCGAAGCTTAACGGCGCCAGCAATTTTTCAAAATCCTGGGCATTAGCGCTAATCAAAATCAACCCTTTTTCCTGAGGGCGCCCTTTTAAATCGAGAACACGCTGCACGGCAGCGGCAGAAAAGGGATCACAGGCCAAGCCCCATACAGCCTCTGTAGGATGCGCAATCACACCCCCTTGTCGCAAAACCTGCACCGCATAATGCACTTGCCAATTAAATTGCATCGACATAACTTATTCCACCGATCATTAATTCAACCCTCAACTTAACCCAGTCATTCACAAAACTACCTGATTCTAATGCTTAGGTACGTTGATAGCCACTGATTGAGGAACTCAACAACCCTTTTAACTCAAGCGTCATCAGCAGGTGACTCAAACCGCCAGCATCCATGCGCAGATGATGAATTAACTCATCAAAACTGACAACCTGATGATCGATTAATTCTAACAATGCCCTTTCTTCAGTGTTGAGATCAGATATTGCATGGTTTGAGCCGGACAATCCAGGTGAATTACTGACAACCGTCATATCAGGAATGCGCCTGGTCACACGCAACACACTCACTATATCATCGATCGTTTCTACCAAGGTCGCTCCCTGTTTAAGCAGGGCATGACAGCCTTTGGACAAACGATTATCGATGGAGCCGGGAATCGCAA
>JBFHPN010000606.1:0-1991 GCA_041592735.1 Oleiphilaceae bacterium
AAACGCTGGAAAATCCAAGGCCTGATATCCCTCCAGGCGCCATTTGACTCGCGCGGCTGTTATTTTTTAAAGCGCGCGAGCAGGCTGGAGGTGTCCCAATCGCCTCCGTTCATTTCCTGTATATCTCCATAGAACTGATCAATGATCGCAGTCACCGGTAAACTGGCTTTAATGCTTCGTGCTTCCTGAAAACAGATAGCAAGGTCTTTTCTCATCAGGTCTACGGCAAAACCATGGTTGTAATGGCCCTTAATCATCGAACTGGCGCGATTATCCATCTGCCAGGATTGGGCCGCCCCTTTGGATATTGCCTCAATGACCTTGTTTTGATTCAATCCGGCTTTTTCTGCAAAGTTGAGTGCTTCAGCCAGTCCTTGTATTACACCGGCTACGGCTATTTGATTTGCCATTTTAGTGAGTTGGCCAGCGCCTGCTTCGCCCAACAGCGACAGTTGTTTGGCATAATGACTCATGATGGGTTTGGCTTTTTCAAAGGCATCGCTTGAACCACCGCACATGATACTTAACTGGCCATTTACAGCGCCTTGCACACCCCCGGAAACAGGTGCATCCACCCAGTGTTGCTGTTTCACGAGGGCAGCTTCATAGATGGTTTTGGCGATGGCGGCAGAGGCGGTTGTGTGATCGATAAGAATGCACTTTGCCGGCGCCTTCTCGACCAGGCCATCTGGCCCTAGATAAAGTGCGGCTAAATCCTCATCATTGCCTACACAGGTAATGATGGCATGCAGATCTTTAGGGATCTGAGAAAAGTCTTGCACTGGCTGCCCTGAGTAGTCTGATAACCATTTTTCGGTTTTGGCAGGGCTGCGATTATAGACATAGAGACTATAGGTTTTAGAAAGATAGCCAGCCATCGGGTAACCCATTCTCCCCAGGCCGATAAATAGTATTTTTTTTCTCATGATGCGTCCAGATATGTTGAGTAAGCGCTATTCGATGTGTTTAAAGGGCAGGCTCACTGTAAAGGTTGTACCACTATGAGGTATGCTCTCGACAGCGATTTCCCCCTGGTGTTTTTCGATGACAACCTGAACAAAATTCAAACCCAGGCCAGCCCCTTTTTCGCCGTGTATTTCCGAGGTCTTTTGACGATGGAATCGTTTAAATATATGCGGTAATTCGTGCTCATCTATACCAAAACCCTGATCAATAATCTTTATGATGACGTGCTCGTTGAGTGTGGTCACCTCAATCGTAATCAAGGTATTTTCAGGGCTGTATTTAATGGCGTTAGATAAGAGGTTGATCATAGCGCGTTCAATTAACTCTGCATTGCCATGCACCCAAATAGCCTCCTCGCTACCAAAGTTAATTTCTATATCTTTGGCCTGAGCCTGGGCTATTAAGGAATCGATACTGTTTTCTAACACACACACAATATCAAATTCATAGAATTGATTTTCGGAGGTTTGCTCGGCACGGGTAATTTGTAAAAATTGGTCAGAGAGTCCGAGGCTGCGGTTAGCATGTTCTTTAAGTTGTGCCAGGGTTGTTTTGTTGATTTTGGTTTTGCCTTTCAGCATGCTTTCCAGCACCGCCAATTGAGATACAAGGGGGGATCTGACATCGTGAGATAAGAAATCGATCAACTGGTTCTTTTCTCGTTGTTGCTCCCTGATGGGCGTAATGTCTGAGAAGGAAAGCATTAAACCCGCATCGCTCAGTTCATCGACATAAAAAGGTGAACAATCGACCAGAATATCGCGATGTTGGGTTTCTATTTCAATTGTCTCATGCTCGCATCGGGTTAATACATGAGTTGCCTTGTCTCTCAGTCCAATAAATTCTGTACCAGAAAAGGCTTCATAAATACTCATGCCAATTAAATTTCCCTTTGAGGAAAACCAGTTTTGTGCATGGGTATTGGCAAAGACTATTATCCCTAGCGGGTCGGTGACCACGACAGCACTGGGAATTTCTTCGAATCCTTTGGAAATAAATATGCGCATATCCTGCATGGATTCAAT
>JBFHPN010000607.1:0-1987 GCA_041592735.1 Oleiphilaceae bacterium
ATTATTTTCTGAGATGAAGCAATGATTTTTTTATAGCCGTCATTTTAGAGCTATGCTTATAAGATGAATCACAAAATAATAAATCTGTCTGTGGGTGTAAATGTTGCGATGAAAGTACCTGTATTTCCGCTGAATGCGATTGTCTGTCCTAAAGGCCGCATTCCCCTAAGGATCTTTGAGCCTCGTTATATGGATATGGTCAGGGAATGCCTGCGTAATGACAAACCGTTTGTGGTGAGTTTGTTTGCGCCGGATCAGAAATCAGTGCCTTTCTATAATTTAGGGACCTTGGTGAAAATTGTTGATTTTGGTGAGATGTTACAAAACGGTATTCTGAATATCGTTGTGGAAGGCCAGAGTCAAGTGCAATTATTAAACATTTCCCGTATGGAAAATGGTCGCTGGGAGGCAGAAATCAAGGAAAATGAATTGGAAGATTTTGCAACGATGCCAGAAGAGTTTGATGATTTATCCCTGGTATTGAAGGCGCTCGTAAAGCATCCGTTTGTAAAAGACCTTGAAATGCACATTAACTTTGAGGATGCCAGAGAAGTGGGTTGGCGACTAACTGAACTTCTGCCTCTGGGTAATGAACAAAAACAGTATTTATACACCCTTTCAGACCCGCAACTACGCTTGGCTAAAATTGCTGACCAGCTAACCGATATGGTTGAGTAAATACATAGTTTTCGGACCTAAGGCGAAGGTTGGCACTATCAGCGCGTGACTAATTGAACGGCGGAGAGCGTATTTTCGAGATACCAATACTGATACGCCACGGCGCACGTCAGCCAAATGGCGATTCCAGTCAGGATATAGAATCGATCTCTTTGCTCGGCGGGCGTCTGTAGAAAATCCCGGTCTTTAAAAAAACTGTAGCTGATGCGTGTCAGGCTGGTAATTATCAGGCCGAGACTAATGCCTCCAATGATATCGCTGAACCAGTGGACGCCTAGTATGACACGGCTAAATGCAATGAAGGTAATGGGCAAGCAGGCTATCAGGTAGCACTTCCAGCGCTGATGATAGTGCATTTCCTGTGCAATAAAGCTGGCAACGAGACCGTATAAAACAGTTGCACCGCTGCTGTGTCCGCTTGGATAAGAAAGTGAGCCGGGTGGGGTAATCGTTATGTCGGGTCGTTCAATCGCAAAATACTGCTTAAGGCCGTGTGTGATCAGTGCGGTCAGAATACCCGCCGCGATGATATGTAGTGTTGCAAAGTAATGTTTCCGTGCCAGCGTCAAACAGATCAGAATAATAAATGACACATATAAAAATAATTCATCGCCAAGCAGGGTCAGGCAGACGGATATAAGCGTGGTCGCTTCACTTATCACACCCAGGTTCACACGGATGGAGTAGACCCAATTGAGGGTGGTTTGGTCGAAACTTAAAAGCATCGATGTTTGTGTGATCAGCAGGCTCCAGATGATAAACAACATGCTGGTAAACATGAGCAGAGCGAGTGATGGCAAAGGGAATTCAAAATCGGGGTATTTTCGAGTCAGAGTCTTAATGCGCCCATATAAGGCAAACCAGAAACTGTCTGCATCTGGTTGGCGTGCCAGTGAGTTATAAAATGTACTATGCTTTTGTAGCTTTAGGTTTAAATAACGGAATAGCCATGTGCTGAGCAGTAATAAACTCACTACAACACTCAGCACGAGTAAACTATTTTCTGGAAAATGCCAGGTGGCTGCTTGCCCGGTGAGATAACCGGGCACTAAGTAAAAGGGTGCCCAGATAACAGCGGATGCGGCATTAAATGCCGCAAAACGAAGCTGTGACATGCCTAACATGCCAGCTATTAAGGGTAAAACGGGTCTGACAGGCCCGATAAAGCGCCCAAGCATGACACTCTTGCCACCATGCTTATAGAAAAAGTTCTGACCAGCAGAGAGCATATCGGGATAGCGTGAAAACGGCCATAAATTAGGAATGCTGTCTTTGAAGTAGCGCCCCAGATAATAGCTAATACCATCGC
>JBFHPN010000608.1:0-1984 GCA_041592735.1 Oleiphilaceae bacterium
ATTGCCGGAAATAACGCAACCTGAATATCAGGATATTTCAGAGAGCAATATCATCAACCCTGCTCCGACATCACATACCCTCCAACTGTCATGGGATTCACCACAATTTAGAGAAGATGGCTCACCCCTGTTAGCTGAAGAAATAAAGGCCTATACCATCCAATATGGTCGTAATGCCACACTTCTTGAACATCAGATTGTTATTCCTCACACCCAAGGCAATCAACATATTTTTACCGGTTTGCCCACTGGCCCCATGTATTTTCGAATTGCCACAATTGATACTGACAGCCATCAAGGCGCCTTTTCTGACATCATTCGTGTTGATATTCAATAAGGCCTGCACGTTCGCTTAAATCTATTTGACGTTTCTAAACCTTTCGCTATCAACACTTGCCATTTGTTACATGCCTTCACTATTTTTACCCCGGTATAAATGCTATATTGGCTTATTGGTACAACACGTGTACGCTAAAAATAAGAGGAAAAAATGTTCGAGTGGTGGATTAACGGCAGTTTAGATTTAACGATAGGGGGGAAGATAATCGCTACCCTGTTGCTTACGCAAATGACGATTTTGAGTGTTACCTTGTATTTACATCGGCACTCAGCACACAATGCGCTCGAGCTGCATCCCGCTCTTGCTCACTTTTTCCGCTTTTGGATCTGGTTGACCAGCGCCCAAAATACCAAAGAATGGACTGCGATTCACCGAAAGCACCATGCCAAGTGCGAAACCAGCGAAGACCCTCATAGTCCTGTTTCTAAGGGGCTGAAAACGGTGTTACTCCAGGGAGCCGAATTATATCTGGCAGAGGCACAAAATCCTGAAACACTTGCTCGCTATGGCCAGAGAACGCCGACAGACTGGATAGAAAGAAACCTGTATACCCCATACAAAATGATGGGGATAGGGATTATGGCCCTCCTTGATTTTTATCTCTTTGGTCTGGCAGGGATCACCATTTGGGCCATTCAAATGTTATGGATTCCTATTTTTGCAGCGGGTGTAATCAATGGTATTGGCCATAGCTTTGGCTATCGGAATTTTGAATGTAAGGATGCATCCAAAAATATTATCCCCTGGGCATTTTTTATTGGTGGTGAAGAATTACATAACAATCACCATACATATCCCAACTCGGCTAAATTATCTGTAAAAGCCTGGGAATTTGATATCGGCTGGATGTGGATACGTATTTTCAGTTTTCTCGGCCTGGCGAAAGCACGCCATATTGCACCGACTGCCCAGAAAAATAAGGAAAAATCTGCACTCGACGATGACTCTCTCATGGCCATCATGCATAACCGTTTTTATATTTTGTCCCAATATCATAAAAAGGTCATGATACCCGTCATTAAAGAGCAAACAGCCTCGATGATTGCGCATGAAAAAGCTTTTTTTCGCAAAGCCAGAAAATTATTACTGCGTGATGAAAATCTGGTGAAACAAACAGAACAGCAAAGAATAGAAGCGATGCTGGCAAAGAATCCCCGCATCAAACTGATATATGAAAAAAGCCAGGAGTTGCAAGCGATCTGGAAAAATCATCCCGGCAGTCGTTTCCAGGAAAAACTCCAGCATTTATCCGAGTGGTGCCAACAAGCAGAACGAAGTGGTATCGCAAGCCTTGAAGCCTTTGCCGCCAACCTTAAACAGTATTCTCTCGCTGCGAAAGGCTAATTAGCGTCCACACTTAAATAGCTGATAAAGCACCTGCCCGGCGACTTTCTCTTTCAGAGGTCGCCAATTTTCAGGTATCTTCAGGGACAACATCTCTTTCTCTCTCTCGATATAGATTAGGGCGTCAGCTTTTATAATTGGATGGCGTTCAAGCAAGCCAATGGCTTGCTCCAGTAAACCCTGTCGAAAGGGAGGGTCCAGAAAAATAATATCAAACGGAACGCTATGCTTAGCAGATGCTTCAGGCTGAGGATCTTGTGCCAGGAAAACCAGGGCATCTTTACAAAGCACATTTATCTG
>JBFHPN010000609.1:0-1983 GCA_041592735.1 Oleiphilaceae bacterium
CACACAAAGAAGAACCTTTCAGTGATAGCGAAAAGCTCTTTATGCGCCTGCTGGCGCGTTGGGTCTCCGCAATTATAGAACGAGATCGCTCAGCCAGGGCACTCAGGCGCAATGAGTCTCGGCTACGAGGTTTATTTGAATTATCCCCCATTGGTATTGCATTAAATGATTTTCAAACCGGCCAGTTTCTGGATTTGAATCCGGCTTTGCTGGCGCCAACAGGTTATACCCGTGATGAATTTGTGTTACTCAGTTATTGGGATATCACGCCAATAGAGTATAAAGAAGCCGAGCTTGCCCAGATAGAATTATTGCGAACAACCGGTCGCTATGGACCTTATGAGAAAGAATATATTCGCAAAGATGGCTCGCGTTATCCTGTCTTGCTGAATGGTATGGTGGTTGATGAATCGGATGGCCGAAAATTAATCTGGTCGATAATAGAAGATATAAGTGATCGCAAGCGCATCGAGCGGATGAAGAGCGAATTTATTTCCACCGTTAGTCATGAATTACGCACCCCACTGACGGCGATATCAGGTGCCCTAGGTTTAATTAAAGGCGGGGTTGTTGGCGAATTGAGTGCGCCTTTGGATAATATGCTTGATGTCGCTTTTAAGAATAGCCAGCGTTTAAATTTGCTGATTAACGATTTGCTGGATATGGAAAAACTTCTCGCGGGGAAAATGCTGTTCCAGCTAAAAGCATATTCACTCAAGCAGTTGTTAAAGCAAGCGATAGAAGTAAATCAGTCTTATGCAGATCAGTTTAATGTCGATTTATATTTAGTGAACTGTACCGATTCTATTCAGGTAAGTGTTGATGAAACGCGCTTTGCGCAGATCATGTCAAATTTGCTCTCAAATGCGTCGAAATTTTCACCGCCGGGTAAGCATATCGAAATTACTGTCACTCAAAATAAGAAAACGGTGAGAATTTCCGTACGAGATTTCGGTGAAGGTATTCCGGCTGAATTCCATCATCAGATCTTCCAGAAATTTTCTCAGGCAGACGGCAGTGACAGTCGCCAAAAGGGGGGAACTGGGCTGGGTCTGGCCATCAGCCGGGAAATGGTTGAGCGAATGAATGGCGTGATTGATTTTGAAACCTCTAATCAAGGTACCAGCTTTTTCTTTGACCTTCCTGTTATAGATAAAGAGGGATTTGGCGCTGATGAGTAGCTTGGCATCCAATAAATTTTTTTATCTGGGTATCCTCGGGCTATTGGTTTTCTGGCTGACTATTCTGGAGTTCTCGTTGTCGGTTTATGAAAATAATCAAAAGTCACAGCATTACGCGCAAACAGCAAGGCTGGCAAACCAGGTCAGGCAATTACTCGAAACGGAAATTAATACCTCTGCGTTTTTAGCTACCGGCATTGAGTCCTACATTGTGGCACGGAAAGGTCTTGTGGATGAGGCTGAAATGTCAGTGATCTTGCCCTTGATCTATAAGCGGGGCGCGCACTTCAGGAATATCGGCATTGCACCTGGAAATCAGATATCGGTGGTTTTCCCCCTGGAGGGAAACGAGGCGGTGATTGGTTTAAAGTATGAAGAAAATCCCAAGCAGTGGCCTGTTGTCCAGGAAATTATTGAATCAGGCAAAGGGGTGCTTGCCGGGCCTTTGCCTCTGATTCAAGGTGGCAATGGATTGATTTTCCGTGCGCCGATCTTTATTGGTACTGAGTATTGGGGCTTACTCAGCACAGTGATGGATGCAGACAGTATTCTCAGGGTGTTAGAGCAGGAAGAATATAGTCAGCTTGATGTCGCCTTAAGAGGGAAAGACGCAAAAGGCGCGCGTGGCGATGTATTTCATGGTGACCCTTCATTATTTACCAGCGGTGCTGAAACCTTGAGGATAACGGTTCCGGGTGGTAGTTGGCAGATGGCCTACCACCAAATGAATCAGCGTTATACGGAGCAAGGCTATGTGCATCTGTTATTGCTTGTTTTAGCTATAGCTCTATCCCTTATTTCG
>JBFHPN010000610.1:0-1982 GCA_041592735.1 Oleiphilaceae bacterium
GGCAATATCGACAAATGCGCCATAATTAGAATAAGGTGCCTGCTGCTTGTTAAAATCTGTGGCACTGACGGAAATAACACCCTCATAGGAAGCTGGATAGGCGGGTGTGCTAGAACGCTCATTCCCGGCTGCGGCGACAATGATGATGCCTGAGTCATATATCTCTTTGTATAGCGCTGCTTCTATACTGCTGGAGCCTGCGCCGCCAAGGCTCAAGTTAATGATATCTGCAGGTTGTGTCGGGCGCGTGCCACTGTCATTGTCCATACCTGCGGCAAAGCGTATGGCCTGCATAATATCGTAAGTTGAGCCTCCGAACTGCCCGAGAACGCGTAAAGGCATGATTTTCGCGCCCCAGGAAACACCCGCTACGCCAACGCCATTATTACTTTCTGCTGCAATCGTACCGGCTACATGTGTGCCATGCCAAGAGCTGCTACCTAAATCGGTTGAGTCGCCTGGATCCTCAGGATTGTTGTCAATTCCTGGCTGATCGTCGCGTGAATTATCATTGCTGGAGATGAAATCAAACCCCGGGACAAGTTTGTTAGCCAGGTCGGGATGTGAAGAGGCAATGCCTGTATCCACAACGGCAACTATCACTGAGCCAGTGTTAGGTGTGCCCGTTGTGATATCCCAGGCAAGCGGCAGATTGATCGAAGGGTAGTGCCACTGATGACGATAGAGTGGATCTGATGGCGTGCGCATCGGGTGGCGTATGTAATTTAAAGAAACCTCAGAGATTTCGGGTTGCTTGCGTAAGCTCTTCATTTTTTGGATGGTCATCCATTTTTCATAGGTCGCAGGATAGCGCTGGGCAAGCTCTGTATGGGCAGGCTTACTTTGAATTGAGAAGGCGGATGGTGCTTGTGTGTCAGTGAGTCGCGCGAGCGTTTCTCTTGACGGATTGGTATGGCTGGTTTTTATATTGGCCAGGACAGATGTATTTGCGTTTAAACGCTGGGTTTGCATGGTATTGGAGAATTTAATAATTAACTCATTTGCAAGGAAATTATCTTGTCGTTTTCTGTTGAGATCTGGTGCTGCATTGGCTGATTCAACCATGGTGCCAGCAGACCCTTGTAATACATTCAGCACATAACGAGAGGCGCCGGAAAATGCGTTGACCTGAATGTAAAAAAGACCTGTTTCAGGAACCGTGAGGGTTTCAAATTCTGCGTCTTCAGCGGAAAAAAGGATTTCGCCGGTTTTGTAATTGAGCAGGTAGAGATCGAGGTCGCCAGAGAACACGCTATCAGAACTGTCTTGCGAAAAGTTGACGACTTGTAGCTCGATCTTTTGTCCGGCCTGAAGTTGTGCCTGATAATAGTCATCTTCATCCGTGTCGTTATAAAAACGATCGTTTGGAGAGCTGCCGAAATCTGCGGTATTGGTTTTGGTTGCAAACCCTTGAACCGTTGCAATATTGGGAATGAGCTGAGCGGTTGATATGGTCGAGTTCTGAGTTAACGGGGTGTTTTGATCATTGAGGTCACCATCTCTGAGAATATTAGAGGCTATATTGATGCTGCCGTTAATGGTGCTTGTGGTGACTTCAATGACCGGAGGCTCTTCAACAACGGCGTCCTTCTTTTTTTTTGAATCGCTACTGCTGCTGCAGCTGGTGATAAGGAAACTAGAAATAACAATAAAAAGCGAAATGATGATACTGCGCATGTTCAACCTTGCCGACTGTTTGTCCGGTAGCTTAATAAAGGCTCCAGACTATTCATTAAATAAGTGTAATAAGCAAGATAGGAAATATTTGAGGCTTGAGCAAGAGACTTGATTATAAAATGATAAATAAGTACTTGTTCAGCGTAAAATTTACGTTATATGGTCGTGATATCGGTCTGAGTCTAACTAAATCGTCATTAAGCCGCTATTGAGAGGCGTTGTTCTGGCGGCTATAGTTATTTGTCTGGCCAGTGTCGTCATTAAGCAATTCATTTATCCATAAAGGGTTAAGGTTATGAAAAAAA
>JBFHPN010000611.1:0-1978 GCA_041592735.1 Oleiphilaceae bacterium
AAAACTGGCAACCAGTGATCGGGCGGATCATAAACGGCTTGAAAAGGTATTGGATCGTTTTATCGATCGGGTGGTGGTTGAATACGATGAAGATGAACGCGCGATAAAGCGCATGCTAGCGGAGCTGGATCAGCTACTAGAGCGCCAGGCGCAGGCACAGAAACGAAATTCTGAGCGGATAGCCCGAGCTTATGAAGGTAAACAAAAAGTTGCGGATGCCCGTTTTAAAGTGGTGCAAGATCTCAATGAATTATTGGCCAAGCAAACCGTTCCTGTGGTTTTGCTGGAGTTACTTGATAAAGCCGGCTGGCGTGAACATTTGGCATTAATTTCCGTTAGGGATGGGCATCAGTCTTCACAATATGAAGAAGTGTTCAAAGTGGTTGAATTGTTGTTTAGCTGGTTAGGTAAGCAGGTCGATTCAGCAGAGCAATGGGCGATAGAACTCGAAATGGAGATGGAAGCACCTTCATTGCTCAGCCTTATCCGCAAAGAGCTCAGCGTGTCGGGGCTTATTGGTCATGAGAAAATTATCAAACACCTGGAAGAGTGTTTGTTCGACGATGTCGAGCCACTGAGAGTGAAAGTCGATCACTATGACTGGCCTTATGATAAATCCGAAAAAGAAATTGAGGCCCTGCGGCCTGATCAGAAATTGGATACACAGGCCGGTTACTGGCATAAACGCATCATTGCAATGAAGGTGGGTGACTGGCTGGAAATAAAAGATGAGCAAAATCGAGCGCGTTGCATGCGTCTCGCCTGGGCAGGTCGTGCATCTTTCCGCTTCGTTTTTGTTGATAGCCAGGGAATGAAGGATGAAGACATTTCGCTCACGGATCTGGTAGAGCTTTTCAAAACCAATCGTGCAAGTTTTGTGGATCATGAGGATGTTCCGCTTGTTGATCAGGGCTTGCATCAGATGGTGCAAACTGTATACGAAGAGCTGGCGGGTCAGTCCAGTTGTGATGTCTTGACAGGCTTGCTGAATAGACAGGCCTTTGAGCGTGGTCTACAGCAGTCTATTGCCGGTGCGCTCACCAAGAAAACTGGCTTGGCATTGCTCTATATCGATCTGGATAAGTTTAGTTTAACCAATGCGTCCTATGGGCATCATGCCGGAGATGCGCTGCTGAAGCATGTTTCACAGCTAATAAGAGAGCATGCTACTCCGGATTCCTTCTGTGGGCGTTTAGGTGGTAATGAGTTTGGTGTCATTCTTACCTCTTGTGATCCAGCGTCAGCCAAGAAAATAGCACAAGCCATTTGTGATGCAGTTGAAGAAAACCCCTACCTCTGGGAACAGCATCAACTGACCTGTTCAACCAGCATTGGGTTGGCGTATTTTGAAGTTGAGACCGATTCCAGTGATGCCTTGATGCGTAAGGCGGGCTTTGCATGTGAAGCGGCAAAAACACATGGACGCAATCGGGTTGTTATCTATGAAGAGAAAGATGATGACCAAAAGAAACGCCAGGAAATGTTGCAGTGGGTGAATGTCCTCGATGGCGATTTGGATGAATTGCTGACCTTGCGTTGTCAGGAGATTCGTCCTGTTGAAATAGAGGGTATGCAAAAGCCACATTATGAAATTCTGCTTGGGGTCGTGCAGAATGGCCAGGTACTGCCACCGGGGCTGTTGATAGAAGCTGCAGAACATTTTAACAGAATGTCTAAAGTGGATCGTTGGGTGATTCATAATGTGCTACAGTGGATGGAAGCTAATCCTGCCATCACGCAAAAATCAGGTGGTTTTTCGATCAATTTATCGGGTAACTCGCTGAATGATGATCATTTCCTTGAATTTGTATTGGGTCAATTTGCCGTCTGCAATATAGCGCCGCAGATGATTTGTTTTGAAATTACAGAAACGGCGGCCATAACCAATCTTTCAGATGCAACGGAATTTATTCGTGTCCTCAAGCAAGCAGGCTGCAAATTTGCGCTGGATGATTTTGGGGCCGGTTTGTCTTCTTAT
>JBFHPN010000612.1:0-1975 GCA_041592735.1 Oleiphilaceae bacterium
AATACCACACCAATATGGCGCCTGAAATAAGGTATCTGTCGGCGAGGTAACGATGTCAGATCCTGGCTTCCTACAATGACGCGACCATCTGTAGCACGTTCCATCAGCATAATTAACTTGAGCAAGGTGCTTTTGCCCGCACCGGAATGCCCGGTAAGAAAGGCCATTTCTCCACGGTTTAATGCAAAATTTACGTCATGAAGTGCTTCAAAGCCATCTTCATAGCGTTTCAATACATGCTCAAAATGAATCATAGTAATGGTAGTTTACTCAAATAAAGCGGCGACAAACTCATCTGCTTCAAAGGGTCGCAGGTCATCAATTTGTTCACCTACGCCAATAAAACGAATTGGCAACTGCAATTGTTTGGCGATGGCAAAAATGATCCCGCCTTTTGCAGTACCATCGAGTTTAGTCAGGCTGATACCCGTCACACCAACGACTTTTTGGAAAGTCTGAGCTTGGCTTAAGGCATTTTGTCCGGTACCGGCATCGAGCACGAGCATGACTTCATGAGGCGCTGTGTCGTCTATTTTTTTCATGACGCGTACAACTTTTTCGAGCTCACCCATCAAGTTGTCTTTGTTTTGTAATCGTCCGGCCGTATCGGCAATCAGGATATCAACGCCTTTTGCTTTAGCAGAGGCCACAGCATCAAAAATGACCGATGCACTATCTGCACCGGTATGCTGAGCAACGACCGGAACGTTGTTACGTTCACCCCAAACCTGTAACTGTTCAACTGCGGCTGCACGAAACGTATCGCCTGCTGCCAGCATCACCGAACGCCCCTGAGACTGGAAATATTTGGCCATTTTTCCGATAGTGGTGGTTTTACCAACACCATTCACGCCAACCACCAGAATCACATAGGGTTGTTTGGTGGTGTTAATTTCCAGGGTCTGATCACAGGTTTTTAACAGGCTGCTTAGCTCTGCTTTAAGAGCCTGATGCAGGCTGGCGGCATCCTTTAGCTCTTTACGTTCATACTTTTCGGTAATACTTTCAATAATAGCGGTTGTTGCTGCTACGCCTACATCAGCGGTTAATAATTGTGTTTCTATGTCTTCCAGCAGGTCTTCATCTATTTCCTTATTACCCAGGAATAATTTACTTAAGCCTTCAGAAAACTGTCCTCTTGTACGGCTTAGTCCGGCCTTAATTCTTGCAAAGAAGTTAGCGGTCGGTTCTTTGGGCTTTCCTATATCAGCAGGCGTTACCTGCGCAGTGGGCGCTTTATCTGCGGGTTGTTTTAAGGTGGGAGCAGCTTTTTCGGGCGGTGGCTGTTGATCCAGCGCTTTTGTCGTGCTGTCTGTGCTATGCGGAATTTGTTTAACTTTATCAGGCTTGCTTCGATTGTGTCTCGCACGATAAAGATCAACAGCAATAATAAGCGCAATGACGGCGAGCGTAATCAAGGAATATAAAATGGGTGTTTGCATAATGGGAGTCATAAATCGGAACAGAATAAGTAAAGTTTCAGCGATACCTTGAACCTTTTGACAGGATCGTTTCAAATGTAGCGCTAAACTAATGAAGTTTACGCTGCTCTTTCTATCACGATGAGCAGCAAGATAACAGGAAATTTTAATGGTCCAGAGATCGAAAAAAAACCTCTCAACAAAAAATAATCCCCACACAAAGCCAAATGGACCTCAAAAGCGCAGGCAAGCTGTTTCTTCGGATGCGGATACGGGGATTTATCGCATTATCGGCGGGCAATGGCGGAGCCGTAGATTGAGTTTTCCTGCGGTCGATGGATTACGGCCGACCACCGACCGGGTGCGTGAAACGGTATTTAACTGGTTGGCAGCTGAAATAGAAGGCGCGCGCGTTCTTGATTTATTTTCCGGAAGTGGTTCTCTGGGGCTTGAAGCCTTGTCACGCGGGGCATCGGCTTTATTGGCAATTGAAAAAAATCGCTCAGCCTGGGCTGCACTCTCTAAAAATGTTGAGTTATTGCTACCTGATAAGG
>JBFHPN010000613.1:0-1973 GCA_041592735.1 Oleiphilaceae bacterium
TGGATGCCCTGACGCGAGGCAATATTCAAGATGAGTTAATCAAAATCTGGAGTGAAACCCATCAGACTGTATTCATGATCACCCATGATGTCGATGAAGCGATTTTATTGTCTGACCGGATTCTGCTGATGACCAATGGGCCTAAGGCGCGAGTTGCTGAGTCAGTGAAGATCAATTTACCAAGACCACGCGAACGCGCAACCGTTATCAATGATCCGGGTTATTACAAAATACGAAATCATTTAGTTCACTTCCTGGTAAATCGCTCCAAGCAGCTTTCTGAGGCAGATGAGCAGGGGAATCTGAGCACCAGACATATTGACCCGACAGCGCAAGGCAATGAAGCACCCGAGCCCAAACAACAAGATTTGCCCTTAAAAAAAGTAATGAATTAACACCAAGCATGAAGATCCATGCTTTTAATGCACACTCACAAAAATGAAAATCAGGAGTAGTTATGGATAAAGTAAGCATGACAGAAGCCTTATTCGCCGCTAAAGCATCCAAAGGCTTAACATGGGAAGGCATTGCCAAAGACTTGAACATGTCACCCGTATGGCTAACTTCAGCATGCCTTGGCATGAACAGTGCCCCGAAAGAAAAAGCACAGGCCATTGCGGAATATCTGAGCCTGGGTACCGAGGTCGCTGAGGCCCTGATGGCTTACCCTATGAAAACCTGGGACTATCAAGTGCCACAAGACCCACTCATTTATCGTTTATACGAAATTGTCGGCGTCTACGGTGAAACACTTAAAGAGGTTATTCAGGAAAAATTTGGCGATGGCATCATGAGCGCCATTGATTTTGAAATGCATGTTGAGAAAGTGCCAGACCCTAAGGGTGACCGTGTACTGCTCACTATGAACGGTAAATTTCTACCCTATAAAACCTGGTAGGGATATAAGACAAGGGCTGAGCCAACAGTTCAGGCATCAGCCCTTCTCAAAGGATACTAAATACTCTTAGCGCATTTTGCCTTCGTTTAGCCTTTCAGGTAATGCCAAGATCCATTCTTAAGCCTTTTTCTTTATACTCCCGCAAGCATATTCCGAATTGGCCATCGGTATAGACTTCTTTCACTCGCAAGGGCTTACCGTTTTTATCTTTTTGATCAAGACTCAGGTCAACCACCCGTTCGACACACAATTTCTTCTGTTCATCCCTCACTATAATCACTTTGGGTCGAAGTTTATTATTTGGCTGACATGACAAAATAATACCCGCCTCACCATTGGTGAGCTCAACAATATGCCCCGGGGGGTAGATTCCAATGAGTTGAATGAAGGCTTTAACAATATCTGCATCGAACTGGCTACCCTTGCAGTCATACAAAATTCTCAAGGCTTCAAGGGTGGAGCGTGCCGAGCTGTATACGCGATCACTGGTGATCGCATCAAAAGCATCTACCACACCTACAACTTTGGCAAAATATGGAATTTTCTCTGCAGTAATACCACGAGGATAACCTTTACCATTAATATGCTCATGGTGATTAAATGCTACATCCACCGCCACCGCAGGCGCATCAGATTTAGACATCAGCAGCTGCCGGCCATGCGTGGTATGGGTCTTGATAATATCGTATTCTTCTTTGCTGAGAGAACCTTCTTTATTAAGAATGTCTATGGGAATATTTATCTTTCCGATATCGTGCAACATACCTGCAAGCCCGATATTTTCAAGCTCACTCTCCATCAGGTCGAGCTCTCTGCCAAGCGCAATAGATAGAATACCAACCCTTAAACTGTGTTCAGCGGTATAGTCATCCTTATTTTTGATTTGGGTTAACCACATCATAGCATTGGGGTTATTGATGACACTGGTTACACAATTTTTTACCGCTGCTTTCAGTTCCTGTATGTTAATATCCTGAGAAAGGCGAAGGCCATTTAGCGCATTATCAATACTCTTTTTGGCGAAATCATAGTTGCTGGCAGCCACCTTAAATTCTTTTTCGAAGGAAACTTTAAA
>JBFHPN010000614.1:0-1970 GCA_041592735.1 Oleiphilaceae bacterium
AGATCTTCTACCTGGTCATAACTGATCGTGCTGAAATCTTCTCCGGATAAGCCCTCACCTTTACTGAACGCTTGAATACCACCCTCTTTTTCAAGGGGATCAAGATAATTGTAATGCACGACAAGATCACCGCTGTCATAGCGTTTTTTATCGTCAACCGTTAAAAAAGCACGCTTGGCATCATAGCCCTTAGCCAATGCCTCAAATTCTTCTCTCGAGATTTCATTGCCGTTTTCGAGATAGATATCTGCCATTTGCCGGTATTTGGAAAATCCGTAAACAAACTCATTATCTGCTGATGCATCACCCTGCTTGGTATGATTTAACTGAACTTGGAAATTATCCAGCTGATCGGTATAGAAAGGATTGGAACCATGCCCCTCAGCGCCATGCCCACTCACCTTGAACATACCCAACATATCCAGGGCATGATCGTTGTATTCAAATTCACGCACGGGGCTAAAAGTGCTGGTATCCAAGACCAGGCCTGCCTGACCGGAAAACGCTGACAAGGCCGCATCATCAAGATAAGCCACTTCGGCGATGGAGGGAGAAGCCGAACACACAAATAGAAACGCCAAGCAGTTATTATTCTTCATGAACTATTCCTTCAGTATCTTGATATTAGTGCTAATTATCGGGTTAAGCGCAGACAAACCGTTTCGATTATAGGGGATTCATCGCCGATTAGATCCACGCAATTCACATTTTTAAATCTTGATCAAAGAATCAGGACACACTGCCTGTCACTCTGACTCGTTTACTGCCGGCTACTTTTTTCTCTGCCTTCAGCGCTGCGGCACGCTGGATTCGCTGATCAATAATATTCTTGATGGCAATGATCAGGCCCATGCCCACAAATGCCCCCGGAGGCAATATGGCAAACAGGAAGTTTGAATAATCATCGATCAGAATTATTTGCCATGATCTGGCGGCCTCGCCAAAGATCAACTCCATTCCGGAAAATAACGTCCCCTGGCCAATCATTTCTCTCATGCCGCCTAACACCAGCAATACTGCAGTAAAACCCAGGCCCATCATTAAACCGTCGAGGGCAGCAGGTAATACAGGATTTTTACAGGCGTAAGCATCCGCTCTGCCCAGGATGGCGCAGTTGGTCACGATTAACGGGATAAAAATACCCAGAATCTGATAAAGCTCGTAGGTAAATGCCTGCATCAACAATTCCGCACAGGTCACCAGCGAAGCAATAATCATGACGAAGGCAGGCAAGCGCACCGTAGAGGGCACAAAGTTACGAATCATTGACACTGATGTATTGGAACTTAAAAGCACCAAGGTGGTTGCCAGCCCCAGGCCAAGCGCGTTAACAACGGTGCCCGTTACGGCTAATAAGGGACATAAACCAAGTAATTGCACCAGTGCAGGATTGTTTTTCCAAAGCCCGTTTTTTACCAGGGTATTAAATTCTTCACGGTTCAAACCCTTTGTTTCAGAACTCATGGCTGTACTCCTTTCGATACTTCGCCCTCACCCTGAGTCGCCTGGCTGCTAAGCGCTGCCAATAATTCAGTTTGATGCATGACAAAATATTGCAAACCTTTATAGACGGCTTTCACAATTGCTCTTGGGGTGATCGTTGCACCGGTTAACTGGTCAAACTCGCCCCCATCTTTCTTCACGGCCCAATCTTCTTCAGGGGTGTTCTCAAGCGAGCGGCCCTCAAATAAACGCACCCAGTCAGATTTTTTGATATCAATCTTGTCTCCCAGCCCCGGGGTTTCTTTATGCTCGATAACGCGCAAACCAATGATCGTGCCGCTTAAATCGATGCTCATAATCAGCCTAATTGGCGCGGTATAGCCATCTGGCGCAACCAGCGGCAATATAAAATAACGTGGCTGACCCTGTTGCAATGCAACAAATACCTCGCCCGCTTCTTTCAAGCCCAGCTGTGCTTCTGCGTCTATCCAAAAGGCATTATCCAGCAAATTATTATCAAATTCTGA
>JBFHPN010000615.1:0-1965 GCA_041592735.1 Oleiphilaceae bacterium
GTCCAGTTTCTCGATATACCCTAATTTAAAATCGGTATTTTTGTTTGCATAGCCAAACAGTTCGGCATGATAGGCTTCGTACTTGCTTGCGACACTTAGTTGAGCTTCGGTCATATCTACACCCACCACGCGACCTTGTTCGCCCACCCATTGTGCCAACACATAACAATCGCGACCAGAACCACAACCGAGATCCAATATGTGCTTATCTTTAAGCACGTTAGGCGCGATCAGACCGCAGCCATAATATTTACTGAGTACCTCATCATGCACTTTGGACAGTGCGTTTTTAACATGCCTGGGCATGCCTGAAGTCGTGCAACAGGCGTTGGTTTTCAAATCTTCAGATTGTTGAAGCACTTCGCCATAGTAGTTTTTAACATCATCATGCATATATTGATTCATTCCATACTTGAATATTTAGGTAAGGTGCACCGGTAACTGATCCCGGACGGTTTACATGTAAGGTCACGGTCTCCTGAAGCTCTGGTGACATTTGACTCTAAAAAACTGACAAAATATCACGTATTGTTCTTTGAATAAACGCGTTCTCTAACCTATCTTTAGTAGGCAGCCCATGCTTCAATCTTACAGTGATTGCAGGGTTTAAATGAAAATAATATCGAGACTAACCCGAATGAGTGATAGCAGTTTTAATTACCTGAGTGGTAATTACTATATCAGCGCCGCGAGTCTTCTTCTTGAATTCAGATGTTTTATTGATGCGCATCCAACCTTGTTCAAGTTGAATGCGCAGCAATCAGTCTGGCCAAAAATGGTGACTTACTGTGAAGAACTGGAAAAATTTCCAGAAGTCATGCGTGCGATCACCGCTATTCATATTAACTCCCAAATGGATTTTGAACGCGCCTTGTTCTGCGCGTGGTGCAGTTTACTGGTCGCAAAGTCCGCCAGGTTACCCGTAAAACATCAACGCCTGCTTTTTTTTGCAGGTATGCTTCAGGATATCGGTAAATATCTCGATCAGCAGGATGGCCAGCGCATTCGATGCAAGGCGAATAGCCCTTTCGTCGAAAAGCTGTTAAATACATCCAGTAAAGATAGCCATGCACTGATAAGCGCAAATTTTGTAGAACGTCATCTTCACGAGTTATCCGGCCTGTCTGAATTAATACTGACACATCATGCAAAAATAGACGGGTCGGGGTTTCCGGTTCATATTAGTGAATCTCAGTTGGGTTTCGATAACCAGATCGTGATTATTGCCAATGAAATCAGTGATAACCTGGATCGTTTGGGTGGGCATAATCAGTTAGTTCATGCCATGCCAACGCTGCGCCTGAATGGATTTCTTTATTTCCAGAAAGCACACAGGCACTGGGTTAAATTGTTCGAACCCTATTTACCTGTGCCAAAAAACCAGTTGGAACCGGAAATCCTTATCAGTAATACCAAAGAAAAAATTGCCAAACTAGAAACAATGCACGCTGCTTTATTGGCTGCCAGTGCAGCGCTATTGCCTTTTGATGTCGAACCAAAAAATAATATTTTCAGACTGTGGGTGAGCCGTTTAGCAGCGCTTTCGACTGATACGGGCATATTTGACCCTGGTTTGTTTGCACAGCTCACTGCTCAGGATCAAATCGATGCCTGTTCTGTTGCACGTGATGTAGATCTTATTTTGAAAGGTCTGCCTAATATTCTGCAACGCATGATTGGTTTTCTGGATGATATCATGCGAATAAATAAGTATCATGAATTTGGTGTTTTACTGGAAGATACGCGAGGCCATTTATACCGTAATATGCGAAGCCTCGAAGCAGTTCAAAGCAGTATCTTCAGATAAACACAATACTCCGGCGATCATCAACAAATTAGCGATCAGTCGTTGTTGATAAATAATTTATTACTCAATTAAAACAAGATCTTTCTTATGCAAGCTCAGCTTGAACAAGCAGAACATTTCCATCGACAGGGGAAATTTGCCGAAGCAGAGGCCGGTTA
>JBFHPN010000616.1:0-1965 GCA_041592735.1 Oleiphilaceae bacterium
AAGATTCTTGTAATTAGCCTCAGATGCGAGTAATTGCTCATGCTCCTTGCACAATTTGTTGTAATCTTCCTGTACCGCCTCGATATGTAAAGCAGATGCCATCAGATATTTCTGGGCAAAGGTGATTTGCAACACAATACACTCTATCGCTGCCGTTAAGGATGTAGGGTCGGCGCTGTTTGTTTGCAGATAGCCGATATCTTCGAGCTCTAAAATGATCGCTCGACTGCTTTCATAGTTATCCGAATCATCTCCCAGCAAACACTTATTCTGTAAATTGATAATCCTGAAGCTGTCTTTCAATATACCAGCCAGCACCTTTGCCAGCTTAGTTTTATTAACAGCATTCAAAAGGTCATCTAGGGGTATTTCTCTATCGAAGGTAATCGATTGTAAAAACTCAGCCGAATTTTCTTTTTGACTCATAGCAGTAAGTTACCTGTTTAAGGCGGTCATTTTTTCTAGGAATTCTTCAGCGCTCATGCCATGTTCACTCTCTAATGCATAGTTTGCATCCAGTCGTTTATAAATCTGTTCAAGTAAGGCCTGAAAGGTTTCAATGACACCCTTATTTTTTGCTGCTGCGCTGAACACAATGGGCCAAGGCATTTTTGACCATCTGGCGGTAATTTCCTCTTCAGAAAGTACATCAGGTAAATCGCGTTTGTTAAATTGAATCACCATCGGCAAGGTTTCAAAATCTAAGCCGACACGTGCAACATTTGCGGCTAAATTTTCAAATGAATCCAGATTATTAATACTCTGATTACGCTGTGAATCCGCAACAAACACCACACCATCTGCTCGGGATAAAACGGCTTTTCGGGTGCTGTCATGCGCCACCTGACCCGGAACAGTAAATAATTTCAATTTAATCAATAAGCCTGAGGGGCAACGAACACCTATCGGCAAGAGATCAAAAAACAGCGTACGGTCACCTTGTGTCTCAAGGGCCATCATTTCTCCCTTCAACTCCGTAGCAATATGCTCATGAATACAACTGAGATTCGTGGTTTTACCACTTTGCGCAGGACCATAATAAACAAGCTTAATGGTCAATTTATTTGTCAAGGCATCATGATCTGCCATAAAAGCTCCGGGTGATAATTCTGAATCCATCCTGGCCTGGCACGTCCAGTGCTCAGTAAAGTCAGTGCACGGTAAGTTATCCTGTCTATAACAGGGAAGGTGGAATTAAATGTCTATACTCGTTCTCAAGAACCGTTATTTAGGTAGCGGCCTTTATTATTTTTAGTCGAAAATAAGCATTTCGCCAACTATTCACCCAATCCAAAAGCTGTATTTTCCTGAATACAAAAAAAAACCCGGTCATCAGACCGGGTTTTTGTATTGGTTAAGCTTCGAATTAAAGTAGTTTTGGCCCTGCTGCAACAATGGCATCAGACACATCAAACTTCTTGAAGTTCTCTACAAATTGAGCGATTAAATCTGCGGCTTTCGCATCGTACTCTTCTGGATTAGCCCAGGTATTTCTTGGATTCAGTAATTTAGAATCAACACCGGCCAGAGAAGTAGGAACTGATAAATTAAGTGCTTCCAGGTGTTCGGTTTCGACATCTGCCAGTGCACCAGACTGAATGGCACTGATAATTGAACGAGTCACCGGAATACTGAAGCGCTGACCCACACCATATGGGCCGCCCGTCCAGCCGGTATTAACCAG
This sequence comes from Oleiphilaceae bacterium, assembly GCA_041592735.1. Classification (GTDB taxonomy): domain Bacteria; phylum Pseudomonadota; class Gammaproteobacteria; order Pseudomonadales; family Oleiphilaceae; genus PZPK01. Next base: position 1,685 of record JBFHPN010000616.1, read on the forward strand.
ATAAACCTTACTACCAAATTCTTCCATTCGCTTCATTAACAATTCAGCATATTCACCGGCAGGTCGAGGGAAAAACGGCGCACCGAAACAAGTCGAGAAGGTTGACTTAAGTTTCGAGGTTGATCCCATTTCTGTAGATCCCACCAGGGCTGTATATCCACTTAGGAAGTGGTAAGCCGCTCCCTCTTTGGAAAGCAGGGAGACAGGGGGTAATACACCGGTCATATCACAGGTCAAAAATACAATCGCATTCGGTTCACCGGCTAAATTGGCCGCCACAC
>JBFHPN010000617.1:0-1959 GCA_041592735.1 Oleiphilaceae bacterium
ATGCCCTCGGTAAAGACGAAGCATTAAGTATTCTCGAAACGGAGCCTGTTATTGGCATGGATTGCCAGTTTTGTGGGAGTGTGTATTCATTTACTCGCGGAGATATTCAAAAATTATTTGAAATGGACCCTATTCAGTAATGAATGAGAACTGGATAACAGTTCAAAAAGCAATGACAGATCTTTCATCTTGATAATGGTTTTCAAATACGGAAATACTTTTTTCGAAAAAGAATAATAAAGAACAATAATGTTGTTAGATGCTCTTTTTGCTTTGATGAATGTAATCAAATGTTATAAATAGCTATCAATTTCATTTATAGTCGTTTTTTGCACAACAATTTGGCATAATGGCGCCCCAATTTTTACAGGCCGCTTTTATCCAATGTGGTCAAACCTAATCCATGTGAGGTCGAAGTGAGTAACACTTATGTTGATCTGAGTTCAGCGTTATTAGTTGAACATGCACTTGAGCGTAAAGAGGGCAGATTGGCTGCCAATGGTTCGTTTGTCGTTACCACCGGTAAAAGAACAGGTCGCTCGCCCATGGACCGTTATATAGTTGACGAACCGAGTACTTCGGATGCCATCAACTGGGGTCCGATAAACAGGCCGTTTGATCCTGAAAAGTTTGATGCACTGTGGGAGCGGGTTGAAGCGTATCTGGCTGAAAAAGATAGCTACATATCCCATCTGCATGTCGGTGCAGACCCTGAACATTATCTGCCTGTAAAAGTCGTGACTGAGACAGCCTGGCAAAATCTGTTTGGCCGTAATCTGTTTATCCGGCCTGAACAATTCAATCCCAGCGATAAACAGCAATGGGAAATTCTGAATGTCGCCAGTTTTGTGTGCGTCCCTGAGCGGGATGGCACCAATAGCGATGGCACAGTCATGATCAATTTTGCCAAACGACGTGTGCTGCTCGCCGGTATGCAATATGCCGGTGAAATGAAAAAAGCCATGTTCTCCGTGCAAAACTTCCTTCTGCCCGAAAAAGACGTACTACCTATGCATTGTTCTGCCAACGTAGGTGAAGATGGTGAAACGTGTTTGTTTTTCGGCTTGTCCGGCACCGGTAAGACGACCTTATCAGCAGATCCAGCTCGTTATTTGATTGGTGATGATGAGCACGGATGGGGCAAAGGTGTGGTTTTCAATATCGAGGGCGGCTGTTACGCCAAAACGATCGATCTGTCTCAGAAAAATGAACCCATCATCTGGGATGCTATACGTTTCGGTGCTATTGTAGAAAACGTAAAAATTGATGATGCCACACGTATTCCTGATTACAGCGATACCAGTATTACAGAAAATGGACGTTGTGCTTATCCCCTTGAACATGTCGAAAAGCGTGTGGCGGCCAATTTAGCCGGTGAACCGAATGCGATTGTATTTTTGACCTGTGATATGACCGGTGTATTACCCCCTGTCTCCCTGCTTTCCAAAGAGGGAGCGGCTTACCACTTCCTAAGTGGTTATACAGCCCTGGTGGGATCTACAGAAATGGGATCAACCTCGAAACTTAAGTCGACCTTCTCAACTTGTTTCGGTGCGCCGTTTTTCCCTCGTCCTGCCGGTGAATATGCTGAATTGCTAATGAAACGGATGGAAGAATTTGGTAGTAAGGTTTATCTGGTAAATACCGGTTGGACGGGCGGCCCATATGGTGTGGGTCAGCGTTTCAGTATTCCGGTGACTCGTTCAATTATCAGTGCCATTCAGTCTGGTGCTCTGGCAGATGTCGAAACCGAGCACCTGGAAGCACTTAATTTGTCTGTTCCTACTTCTCTGGCCGGGGTTGATTCAAAATTACTGAATCCAAGAAATACCTGGGCTAATCCAGAAGAGTACGATGCGAAAGCCGCAGATTTAATCGCGCAATTTGTAGAGAACTTCAAGAAGTTTGATGTGTCTGATGCCATTGTTGCAGCAGGGCCAAAACTACTTTAATTCGAAG
>JBFHPN010000618.1:0-1952 GCA_041592735.1 Oleiphilaceae bacterium
CCGGCTTTAAACACGGCCGCTTTCAGAAAGCGTACCCAGTCTATTGCCGGATTGCGATAAGGGTGTTCAGTGGTGAGTACATCCCTGTCTTCAATAAACAGAAGCGCCTGCCAGACGATGGGGGGAATGGCCTCGAAATGTGTGTAGGACCACTGAGGGTATTTGAACTGATAAACTTTTTCATTCTGCATGTCCCGAATTTCCAGGCCAGCATTGGTCTTTTCGGCGTATGGGAAATACAGGCCGAGATCAAGATAGGGTGTCATCGCTTCACTAAAGCGTGTCTGGGCGTCAATTTGCATTCCGGCAGCTTGCAGCCGTTGCAGGAAGCGCGGTAATTGCACATAGCCCAAACGCATATCAAAAGGCCCTTGTTGTGGATAGCGGATTGAATCGCTCGGGCCTGCTTCAAGTGAGTAATTCAAGGTGTCTGCATAGTCCGGCAGAAAGTGTGCCTGAATCAGAGATGTTTCCGATTCAACCCAGAAAAGCAGCGCAAGTCCGGCCAGCAGTAAACAGGCGAAGAACCGCCGCAAGAAACGGGATTTTTTCTTGCTGCTATGCGGTGATGTGTCGTTCAGGTGGTGTAAATCAGGGTGGCTGGACATCAAAATCTCTGACAGGGAAGTGCAAAAAAATATCTTTAGAGGATAGAGAGTTAAACGGGCAAAATATACTACAATACTAAGCATAAAAGTAGCGCCGGGAAGATGCCGGCAAAAAAATACCTGCAAGAAGATTCTAAAATATGCTGCGCATTCGTTCGTTTCTCGTCTTTTTTACCCTTATCGTCATGTCGAAAGCTGTGTTGGCCATGAGTGGCGAGACACCGCGGCTGCTTGATCCCGAAAAACTGGAATTGGCATCTATCAATGCCCTGGTTGCAGATGCCAAAACAGGAGAGATTCTGTTTGCCAAAAATCCTGCCACTGTCACACCTATTGCCTCGGTGACTAAATTAATGGGTGCGATGGTAGTGCTTGACTCAAAAGCAAATATGGCTGAGATGCTGGATATACAGATCAGCCAGACCAAAGAACTTAAAAACGTATTTTCACGGGTACGTGTCGGGAGCAAACTTAAGCGACAGGAGATGTTGCAGCTTTCATTGATGTCTTCCGAAAACCGGGCTGCTGCCTCATTGGCCTATCATTATCCCGGCGGAACGCAGGCGTTCGTAGCGGCAATGAATGCCAAGGCACAAGCTCTGGGTATGAAGCATAGTCACTTTGTTGAGCCCACAGGGCTCTCAGAAAAAAATGTGTCCAGTGCGGAAGATCTTGTCAAAATGCTGGTCGCGGCTTCTGCTTACGAGGATATTCGCCAGCTCAGCACGGCAGGCCAGAAAGATTCCAGATTCAGTAAGCCAAATCATACCTTGAGCTTTGTGAATACCAATCCATTAGTGAGAAGTGAAAAGTGGACGGTCATGCTCAGTAAAACCGGATTTATTCGCCAGGCAGGGCATTGCCTGGTCATGTTGACAAAAATTCAGGATCGGGAAGTCGCGATGGTCCTGCTTGACTCCTATGGAAAGCGATCGCATGTTGGCGATGCGGCCAGAGTCAGGCAATGGATGGAAACCGGATACAGCAAAAAGGTGCCCTCGGCAGCCAAGGCCTATCAAAAGCAAAAACTTCAGAGCTGAGACATTTCTCGCGGCTCAATCAACTGGCACTGAACATGAACGATGACATCATCAAACAGGATCTGCTGTTGATTGGCGGCGGGCATGCACATGTTATGGCAATGAAGCAGCTTGCGATGACTAAACCCGCCGGTGTGCGTATGACACTCATTTCCAGCTCGCTGATGACGCCCTATTCAGGCATGTTGCCCGGGCTTATTGCCGGGCATTACGATTATGATGCGGTGCATATAGATCTGGCGCGCTTATGCCGGGCCTTGGGTGTGCGTTTCATTGAAGATACGGTTGTATCCTTGGATCTTGA
>JBFHPN010000619.1:0-1951 GCA_041592735.1 Oleiphilaceae bacterium
AGAGCCTCAATATGGCCGCTGTCTTGATTTGTATAATCAACACGGTGCAGAAACACTTGGAATGATGACCAGCCAGGCCTGGTATGATGATCCGAAACGATTAACATTCACGCTGGCGCGGTATAAATTTGTTGCCAAAATGTTTTCCGGGCGAAGACATGTGCTGGAAGTCGGGTGTGCCGATGCCTTTGCGACGCGTATCGTCGTACAGGAAACGCAAAAGCTAACTGCCACTGATTTTGACCCTTTGTTTATCGCCGACGTTGAAAAAAGAATGAGCGATAAGTGGCGATTTGACTGTTGTGTTCATGACATGCTTTCCGGGCCGATGCCGGGGGATTATGATGGTATTTATGCCCTGGATGTACTTGAACACATTCCCCAAGAGCATGAGGATGTCTTTATCCGCAATATGATCGCGCCTTTGGCCAAAGATGGAGCGCTCATCCTGGGTATGCCGAGTCTTGAGTCGCAACCGTATGCTTCGCCGATCAGTAAGGCCGGTCATGTAAATTGTAAAACCATGCCGGACTTCAAACAGCTGATGCAAGGCTACTTTGACAATGTCTTTATGTTCTCAATGAACGACGAAGTCGTGCATACCGGCTACCATAAAATGGCACATTATATTTTTGCGCTGGCGTGTGGCCCTAAAGCAAGATAAGCCATCAGGTTTAAGGCTTTTGCCTGAATGACCTTGTTGATGGGACCAGGAATTATGTGTCAGACGAATCTTCAATGATGTTGCCATCCATGATGGAAAAGTTCTGATACGTCCAGATTAACTCTTCCATTAAGGCCTCGCAAAGCCGGTGATTTACCATGGGGTCTTGATCCATGTGCAGTGTTTTGTGGGTGATCGAGCGGCAACGACGCTCGAGGGTGGCCAGCATCTCAAGGAAACAATCCTTCCATTCGTTCAGATAGCCAGGAATATCCTGCTTAGGTAAAGAGTAGACATGCGTCTGGGCTGCCAGCAAAAAATGCCAGATACTGCCTCTGATAAAATAAAACATGCTTTTATTTTCTTGCGAGAGTGTTTTTATGAATGGGAAAATCATAGCGCAGAGTTCTGAATAGTGCCGTTTTGTATTCAGCGGTGCTTTAGAAATGCGTGTACTCAGCCTGGAAATTAGCTCATGCATTTCGCTTGATATGAAGTCAGCCTGTTTTTGAATAAAGGCTTCATCAAGTGCTTTATCTTGGGTGTTGAACAGGCAATCGGAAAAGTATTGTTTATCCGGATTAGCCTGTCGCATAAGTTCATCAAAAACCTCTCTTACTTCCTCGGAAGACAGCCATTGGGTATTTTCAATGCGCGAACCATTTGAACAGTTGTATACCTTGCTGTTCCCGGATAAAACCAGCATGTTTTCGATTCGTCTTTTCGCGGTAAATAAAAAGGTCGTGGTTAATATCATGCCGCCTTGTGCCGAGGGTACCTCAATCAGGTCATCCTGATTAACAGCATACTGTTCTTTTAGTGATCCTTTGTAGTAGACCGAGCCTGAAGCATGGTGGCTTTGTTTATCCGGAAAACCATAATCAAGACCAAATAAAAAAATACGGGCCGCCTTAAATTTAAAGCTCAATGCGAGCGCTGCATTGGTACAAGTCGGGGTTGCATGTTCTACGATACTGTCTGGACTTCCAAACCAATTACTTAATGCACCATCCTCTTTGAAGAAGAGTCTGGCTTCTTTGAATAAGCTGAACATTAAGGGGTTGAGCTGGGCTGCACCCAGCAATTTTACTGAGTGCATGTAGTGTTTGTCTTCCATCATGCCCTGAGTCACATAAGTATTAAAATCGGACTCCAGTTCAACTTGAAAATCGGGTGTTATGCCATGTTTCCAGAGGGCTCTTAAGGCAGTTCCCGATGAGATGATGATCGCGTTCTCGGCTAACTGTTTAAGATCTTCAATACGCTGATCCAGAGAAGGGCCAGAGC
>JBFHPN010000620.1:0-1950 GCA_041592735.1 Oleiphilaceae bacterium
CATGGCTTCCGTGAGTTTATTGTGAGCGTCGTTGCGTGCCTTTTCGATACGCAAGCTATCGGCTTGCGCCTTAATTTTTTCTTCCCTTTCCCGATACAAACGATCCGCCAGCGCCAGGGTAAGTATAAATGCCTCTAACCCGGAACCAATTTGCATCGCGTATTGCGTCCAGAAATTTACGGGTAAAAACCCGAGCGAGCGGCCAGTAGTTGCCAGCACACCGATAGTCAGGGGTGCCCACGCCAGAGTAAAAAAGATACCCGCGCGCATGCCCGCGGCCCATCGTATGGGGCCGGCCACAAATAAGATGGAAAAAAAGAATAAGGCAGAAACAGCGGACAATAAAATGGCCGTGTTATAACTGAAAAATAACGAAGAAAAGAAATTGAATATTTCAAAATACATCATCCCCCGCAGCGCCAGATCCAATTTAGGGCTTTCTTCTCGGGTTTGTAGAAACTCTCGACAAAATAGCACCGAAAAAAACGCCAGAATCGGCATGGAAAGCAATAGTGCGCGACCATGAATTTGAGGAAAAGCAGGATAAAAATGCTGAAAACTATAGCCTAGAATTGAAGCGAAAAATAAAAGGTATCCAAAGATTGCCAATGAATAGTATAGATACAGTTTTTCTCGAAGCGTCAGAAAGACGGCCAGATTGATCAGGATAATGACAACCAGCGAGCCATAATAGAAAAAATGTAGTTTATGTTCCTTCGCGACAGACTCAAAATAATGGTGGGAGCGCGATATTTCCAAAGGCAAAATCATCGAACCGTCGGTTTGCACTCGCATATAGATCGTTTTAAGTTGTTCAGGCGCCAGATTTAGCTGTAACAACATAGAAGGGTGATCAACTTCTCTGGGATAAAACGGGTGGGTATCGCCTGTCACGAATTCATGTATTAATGAACGCTCATCAAATACATAAAACCTCACTTCATCCAATTGGGAATAATTCAGCCCGGCAATGAGATCCAGTCCGTGCGTTGTCTCATTGCGGATAGAAAATCTCAGCCAATACGGTGTTTTCCTGAAACCAAAGGTCGTGACCCCATCGGGAATGGTCTGCCATTGCGTAGCCTGCAGCGATAACACGTCATCCAGTGTGAGCTGCCCACTGAGGTCTTCGAAATACTCGAAGCGCGAGGGTATGTCCGCAGCATCCTTTATCGCAATAGCGTCCATAGCTGCCGAACTCAGGCTGCTTAGTATACTTATTACAACAATGAACATTGAACGAAACAAAGATAGATTCACAAGTCACTAACCAGAATAAGACAACAGGAACAGTCTGTTCGAGAAACTGCACGTCAGGGCGGATACATAAGAGTCATCTTTCAAGGCGGAAGGAAACGTCCACGGTAAGATGCTTGCTTATGAATCACGGTCATCTGCCGATCAATAGACTTATAAATATAGTCTGTTTGAATGAGATAGCTAGTTAAGGTCGACTAAATCAGTGCTTAAATCCAACCGAAAAGGAAATTCCAGAAGCCGCCTTTTTTTTCACCGGCTTCAGCCTCTGGGGATTCTTCATTGACAGCCAAAGGTTCATCAGCTTCTTCAGGCGATTCAGAAACAGTTGTTTCCTTAGAGGTCTGAGAAGCCTTCTGCTCCATCTCGCTGAGTGTGGTTTGTAGCGTCTTTTTTTCCTGCTCCAATAATTCAACCAGTGCCTGAATGCCCTTATTTTCTTGTTGCAGACGCTCATTTTCTGTCTGTAATTCTGAATTGATTTGTTCTAATTCCTGTATTTTCTGTTTATATGTTGCAATTTCCTGCTCTAACTACTTTTGAACGTCTTGGAAATCACCACCTGCTTTGCTGGTTGGCTTTTTAACCGGCGTTTCTTTACGAGCAACCGGCGCAGCTTTTTGAGTAGTGGTCTGCGCGGCTATTTGCCTCTGAGTCACTTCGGGGAAGTCTGTTTTACACTCGCCACGAGAG
>JBFHPN010000621.1:0-1945 GCA_041592735.1 Oleiphilaceae bacterium
AATGATGCCGCAGACAAACTTAAGGCCTTAATTTCGAACCTTGCAACGGCCACGAAAGAAACTGCTTCTGAAGAATCTTTTAAAAATGTAGAGGCCAAATGGAAAAATTATTCCAAATTGCTGACACAGAATATAAAAGAAGTTAAACGATCCGGTTACCCGGACCTGTGCATTGCAGGTGAGATGGCGATTGCCAACATTGCGCTGAACAACGCCCTGACCGAACTTCATCAGTCCTTACTGGCTAACGAAAAAAATAAACCCAGCAAGTTTGCTAATTTGAGCCGTGAAGCTGCGGTTAATATGGCATTAATGATGACCAAGTATTCTGCCCGCTCTACCTCAACGGTCAGCCAGGTATATGCAGACGGCACCACAGAGGTAACCATCGATGCTCTGGCAAACCAGTTTGACAGCCAGCTAATTAACTTAATGGAGCTGGCCAAGGAAAACCCCAAAATGTTCAAATTACTTGATAATGCGCATACAGCCTGGGACTTTATCAAATTATCTTATATCAACTACAACGAAAACCGGGTTAACTTCATCGTAAACCTGTATTCAAAACAGATAATCGGCAATATCACCGAAGCCATTAGCTTAAAGTAAATATTTAAACCTCTAGGACCGGGATTCTTTCCCGGTTTTTTTTATTGCCAGATTTCTTTTAACGCTAAACACTGCGATATAAAGTTATCAAGTTGTGCAATCTCCGTCATATCACCCTTTTCATTTTTTTCTTTCCATAGCAAGGATAAGCCTGACGCTGAAATCACCAATGCTTCGACCGTATCGGGCAATTCATTTAAGCCAATTTTCTTTGCCAGTAACTGCTTAAGCTCATCTACCTGATCCACTTCGTGCGCTAACGGATCATCTGACAACCGCACCACCCTGGCTTTATGTGTTTTAGGTTTTAAATTTGCCGGCACAGGCTTTTCATAGAACACGTAGGGGCGGTAATTAACCAGCCACGGAAAAAGTTGGGCAGCCAGTTTCATATCAAGCAACCTGACCTTAAATCCGCGAGACATCGCATGAGCGCGCATCAAACCAAGATTCTTTTCTCGCGGCGAAGGCTTGACCCACAACACCGAACCAATGACAGCAAATGTAATAAACAGCGCGATCCAGATACCCATAATTATTCTCTGTCAATGTTATGATTGCATCTCTTCAAGCTCCATCCAACGCTCAATCGCCTTGGACAACTGACTCTCTGTAGTAGCGAGCGCCTGAGTCATTTTCTCAATTTCGGCATGTTCTTTTTTATAAAAATCCGGTGAATTGACTTGTTCCTGAAGGCTGGCGAGCGAGGCTTCAAGGGCTTCGATTTGCCCTGGCAAGGACTCAAGCTCTAATTTAAGCTTGTAGCTCATCTTTTTATTTTTAGAGGCCGCTATTGGCGATTCCGATACCGATACCGACGCCACCGGTTTAACAAGCGCGTCTAATTGCTTTTCGGATGAAGCAAGCGCCTCATCTACACCCTCATTCTTGAGTTGTGACTCCACAGGCAGAATGCCTCCGGTTTGTCGCACCCAATCCTGGTAACCGCCAACATAATTAGAAACCTGCCCAGCACCTTCAAATATCAGTGTACTCGTCACAACCTGATCCAGAAAATCCCGGTCGTGACTGGTAATTAATAAAGTCCCCTGAAACTCACATAGCTTATCTTCGAGCAATTCAAGAGTATCGACATCCAGATCGTTTGTAGGCTCATCCATCACAATAACATTAGCTGGTTTTGCAAATAACTTGGCCAGCAAAAGCCGATTGGTCTCACCACCAGACAAGGCTTTTATAGGCGTTCTTGAGCGTTCAGCAGTAAACAGAAAATCATTCAGATAACTCATTACGTGACGAGGCTTACCATTAAGCTCAATAAAATCATGCCCATCAGCAACATTATCAAAAACAGTACCTTCGAAATTAAGACCCG
>JBFHPN010000622.1:0-1931 GCA_041592735.1 Oleiphilaceae bacterium
CCACTGCGGATAACAAAACTTCTGATAGGTTTATGTTTCAAGAGATCTGTTTTATCTTCAGACGATGAAGAACCCTGTTCTTGCTTCATTGTTTATCCGGTCTGGTTAATAGTTGGCACAACACAAAAGTCATGAGTATCAGCTTAAGACGTAACACCGGCGCGAATCATAGAATTGGTACCTGTAAATTACAAGTTACCAGCCACTCAGATATGCTTTTTGCTAGGTGAACAACCCTCAACAAATCGTGATGAAGCACGTTAAATAACGATCCCTTACAAAACTGTTCAATTATTAACCAGTTTGCAACGGAAGCGACGCACATTCTTGATTATAGTTAAAATGCAGTTCACGCAAGTGATTCTGTCTTCCTTGAAGAAACCCCTTTTACAGGAGTCTTTTGGCTCCTGTTTTTTTATACTCAACGCACTCGATTAATCTAACTGAAACAATTTTGGCCTGACCATTTTTTTATATTCACTCGGCGTCAAACCTACTCGTGCCTTAAAAACCCTGGAAAAATAAGCCGTATCACGGTAACCGACATTCTCAGCAACATCCTGGATACTTAAATCGGTAGACTTCAACAACTCTCGACCATTTTCGATACGAATATCCTGCAAATATTGATTGGGCGTCATTCCTAAGGCCTTACGGAACCGGCGTGTAAAGGTACGAACCGGCATTTCGGCTTTCTCTGCCATATCCGGGATATCAATATCTTCATGACAGGATTTTTTCAACCAGGCCTGCACTTCAATTATTTCTTCATCAGTATGAGCGGCCCGGCCGATAGAAAACATGGGCAGATCGTAACTACTGCCAACCTCGTGAGCAAAATGTCGTTCCGCCATCTGGCGCCGCGCCAGACCAAATGCCTGACCGATTAAATGAAACACCAGATCGGACAAGGCATTAATACTCCCGGCACAATAAATCCCGTTACCGTAAGTGATAAAATGTTGCTGCTTTAAATCGACATGAGGATAGTGTCGGGTAAAGTCTTCAAAGAAATACCAATGTGTTGTTGCCGGGGTTTTATCAAGCAAACCGGCTTCAGCCAGAAAATACACCCCGGCACCTGTTGCGATAAACTTAGTACCTTCTTCATAGCGCGCTTTTAATAGTGCAGGAAGAAATGCGTATTTTTTGAGGAGATAAGCCGGATTACGCCAACTGGGCGGAATAAAAATCCAGTCAAGTGGCCCCAGCTCCTGAAAGTTTTCTTGTATGTTAAGGGGAATATCCCCCGCAACTTTCGGTTGCTCCGCTGCAATTTTGACAAGACTCAAATTCAGCTGACGACCTTCACCTTCAAGCTTTGACATGGCATTGACAGATTTCAGTATTTCATAGGGGCGCGTTACACCTGAAAACAAGGTTCGGTCGTATACCAGAAATGCCGCATTGATCATCAACCTTCTCCCGCTCTTTATGGCTACTTTTTATGGATATGGATAATCAGGCCGATATACTACGCGCTTCTGTACCCAGAATAAAGCCTATACCCACTTAGCAGCGTTTATGACGCATCAAGAGATCAGGCCACATCACTACCAACATCTTTGAATAAGCCAGGTTTTCAGCAGGCACGACGATCCATACCCCGATAAGCAAGCGCCTCTGTAATATTATTCATGGCAATTGTTTCTCTACCTTCAAGATCTGCCAAGGTTCGTGCAACCTTTACCACCCGATGTGCCGCTCTTGCCGACATCGCCAGGCGATCCATGGCTGTTTCCAGCAGCCTCTGGCCCTCTTCTTCCAAAGGGCAATAGTGCATTAATTCACTCGCCTTAAGCTCACTGTTCAATTTACCCTGGCGGGCATATTGCCGCTCACGTGCAACAGCAACACGCGCATAGACAGACTCGGAGTTTTCGGAAGGTTCGGAGGTGGAAAGCAAAACAGATCCGGATTGACTGGCAACC
>JBFHPN010000623.1:0-1918 GCA_041592735.1 Oleiphilaceae bacterium
CTGGTGCCAAATTTCTGGCCTGATATTCTCGTTGATCCTGGATATGGCTTCAGGTAAAACCTGATTAAGAGATTGAGCCCCCAAACTTCCACCTAAAATTAACAGATGAATTTTTTCGTCATTACTGCGCACCTTTTTCTGCTGATAGAACAGATTGACGATGTCTGCACGCAAAGGGTTCCCAACCATTCTTGTTTTTTTATGATCATCAAAAACATCTGGAAAGGCAGTCATCACCGAACCAGCAAATAGAGATAATATTCTATTAGTCAACCCGGCGATCGAGTTCTGCTCATGAATCAATAAAGGCACACCTAGTAACTTTGCAGCAATACCACCAGGCCCGGCTGCAAAGCCTCCCATACCCAGTACAGCATCCGGCCTTACCTTACGAATGACCGACATAGCCTGAAACAATGCTGAAACGATTTTAAATGGCGCCATTAATTGCTTGATAACACCTTTGCCTCTCAAGCCTTTTATCGCTATGCCATAAAAAGGTATCTGATTAGCAGTGACAATAGATTCTTCCATTCCACCTACTGATCCAAGCCAAACCACTTTATCCTGATGCTGCATGAAATGCTGAGCCACTGCGAGCGCGGGAAACACATGCCCACCTGTACCGCCTGCCATAATCATCAAAGTCTTAGCGCGCATACTCACCCCCAAAATTGGTGTTTTCTCCGCGACCATTTAAACCTGACATCCTGAAGCGAGCCTTATCATGCTCTTCAGTTGACTCTATTTCGGTGTTATCTATAGGCAGAACCAAAATCTCTTTCTGTATACGCGCCACAATCCCTATGCACATGAAACTCACCAGCAGGCTACTTCCGCCATAACTAACAAGCGGTAATGTCAGACCTTTCGTCGGTAAAAGCCCCATATTCACGCCCATGTTTATAAACGCCTGAACACCAAACAAAATAGCAATGCCATAGGACAAGTACGCGCTAAATAATTGGTTTTTCATTTCCGCTTGTTTTCCTGTTCGGCAAATTCTATATACAAGCAAGGAAAACAGCGCAATCATGACAAGTGTCCCGATCAATCCAAATTCTTCAGCAAGGATGGCAAACACAAAATCAGTATGCGCCTCAGGCAAATAAAATTGCTTTTGAATACTATTTCCTAACCCCACTCCATCAATATTGCCTCGTCCAAAGGCAATAAGAGACTGCGTTAATTGATAACCGGACGCGTACTGGTCTGCCCATGGATCGGTGTAACCTGTTAAACGCTTCAATCGGTATGGCTGAGAGAGCACCAATAAAACAACGGATATAAGACACCCGCAAATCAGTAAAATAAATTGGCCGACTTTCGCACCACTTAGAAATATCATGCCCATAAAGGCACAACCAATCACGACGGTGGCGCCGAAATCAGGCTCGGCTAAAAGCAGTAATGCAGCAATAGAGAGCACCATCATCGGTTTTATAAAGCCCCACCAGGACGTCACAACTTCATCCCGCCTACGTACGAGATAGCCTGCCAGATATACCACCAAAAACAATTTAGCCAACTCTGAAGGCTGCAAATTCAAACTACCCAAACCAATCCATCTAACACTGCCGTTTACTTCTTTTCCAATACCTGGCAGCAAGACAACCATCAGCAATACAAGCGCTACGGTCAAAGAAGCCCAACCAGATTTTTGCCACCAATCTGTTGGCAATTTGTATACAAATAAACCGGCAATCAAGCCTAATAAAATAAATAAACCATGACGGCTAAGATAATAAAAACTATTACCATTCCGTGCAGTAGCCACATCTATAGATGCTGAAGAAATCATGACTAAACCAGCAAGCACAAGAAGAGATGTTGCAATCAGCATCAGCTTATCCACACCCTGGAAAGGTAAGGTATTATGATTCATCATAAACGGCTTACCTCTTTGCTGAATTGCGCC
>JBFHPN010000624.1:0-1916 GCA_041592735.1 Oleiphilaceae bacterium
AACACGGATAATTCAGCGGATATTGAGCAGCTGAAAAACAGCAAAAAGAATCAGGCTGAAAATGTGATGATTGTTGATTTGCTCAGGAATGATTTGAGCAAAGTCAGTGAAGTGAACAGCGTGCACGTGCCTGAATTATTCAAAATTGAAAGCTTTCAAAATGTGCATCATCTGGTCAGTCATATTTGTGGTACGCTCAGACATGATATCTGTGAACTGGAAGCCTTTTTAGCGTGTTTTCCAGGCGGCTCAATTACCGGCGCACCTAAAAAACGCGCCATGGAAATTATCAAGGAGATTGAACTCAGCGAACGTTCCGCTTATTGCGGATCTGTTTTTTATCGGAATGACAATGGCGATTTCAACAGCAATATTCTTATAAGATCCATTGTGCACCAGGAGAATATGCTGTATTGCTGGGCCGGAGGGGGCATTGTGGCAGACTCGGAGGTCGACGAAGAGTACGCAGAAAGCCTGACCAAGGTAGCTAATTTAACGGGCATTAATGATTAAGACGCTTGCTTGCCCTAAGGCCTTAGTCAAACTGTTCTGCTTTATCTTCCGCAGGCTCTGCATCAAGTTCAAATTCCTCCCCGAGTGCAAGCTGAGCATTGACTTCTTTAGAGATTAAATCAATATCCCGAATTTCTGCCAGCGTAGGTAAATCTTCGAGTGATTTCAGATTGAAATAAGCCAGAAACTGACGCGTGGTTGCATATATTGCAGGTCTTCCAGGTACTTCTCGATGACCAACCACACGCACCCAGTTACGCTCCTGTAGCGTTTTCATAATAGTAGAGCTAACAGCAACACCACGTATGTCTTCGATATCACCGCGAGTGATGGGTTGTCGATAAGCGATAAGTGCAAGGGTTTCCAATAGCGCACGTGAGTATTTCTGAGGTTTTTCTTCCCATAAACGTTGTACCCACTCACTAAAATCTGCTTTTGTTTGAAAGCGGTAGGCGCCACCATGCTCAACGAGTTGAATACCTCTGTCTGCATATTCAGACATAATTTCACCGATTATCTGACGAATTAGGGGCCGGGTGATGGCAAGATCATGTTCCAGCAAGGCATGTAGCTGATCTATGCCGAGTGGCTTATCCGACGCAAAAAGCATCGCTTCAATTATTTTTTTGAATTTATCAAGTGCTTCCTGACCATAATAACTTGAGAGATTACTTTTAATAGTCTCGCTATCTTCTTGTTTTATATCATCTTCAAGTTGAACTTCATTATCATTTATCGACATATACATTCAGCCAATTATCTTTCAATGACGACACTTATAGCGTATCTATTTAGGGCAAGCTGACACTGCAATCCATCAAAATGCTTATAACGCACCCGGATATACACAGGCTTACTAATTTTCTCTGGCTTTAACGTGAATCGCACCCAGCGTTTCACTTTGCACAAAGTCCAGTAGTTGCTCTTTTACCAACTCCATAATCGCAAGAAAGGTGACGACAACACCTGCCCTGCCTTCTTCTGGCGTAAATAAACTGTAAAAAGATACAAACTTATCGCTGGTAACACGCGCCAGAATAATAGACATGCGTTCGCGGGTAGACAACCTTTCGCGTTCAACCTGATGGCTCACAAATCGATCGGATCTGATCAATACGGTATTTAAGGCATCAAGCAGTTCATTTAGGCTGACATCCGGATGTAACTTGTGCTGTCTGGCAATATCTGCGTTGATGGCCACAGGTATAATATCCCGATGCACACGAGGCAGCTCATCAAGATCTTCGGCGGCTTTTTTATAACGTTCATATTGCTGTAAACGCCTGATAAGCTCGGCACGCGGATCCTCTTCTTCATCTTCTTCCTGATTCTGTCGAGGCAGTAACATGCGGGATTTTATTTCTGCCAGCATGGCGGCCATTAATAAATATTCAGCTGCCAGC
>JBFHPN010000625.1:0-1916 GCA_041592735.1 Oleiphilaceae bacterium
CACATCACCGGATCGCTAGCTGCTATTCTGGTAAAATCCCTGAATCCCCCTGCGGCATAACGAAATATTTCCTGATTATCCTCTTCTCCCGCAAGGGTATCGACCAGTGAAAAAGCAATTAAATGAGGAAGATGACTGGTGGCCGCCAGCACTTCATCATGATGCGCGACCGTCATTTGCAGTACCGTAGCGCCAGCTGCCTTCCACATATCTTTTATTAATAACAATGCTACCGGGTCAGTATTTTCATGCGGTGTCAGAATAACTTTATGATGTCTGAATAATTTTTCAGACGCAGCCAAAACCCCATTTTTTTCAGAACCGGCAATAGGATGGCCAGGCACAACAAACCCGGGGACATCACCAAACACATTTTTAACTGCATCCAGAAAACAACCTTTTACACTGCCAACATCAGTTATGACCACAGAGGCTTTCAGAAAGGGCTTGATCTCGGCAAGCACACTTTCAAATGCGCGGACCGGGACAGCAATAACGATCAGATCAGCACCAGAAACTGCCTGTTCAATACTACGGGCCGCCTCGTCAACAACTCCCAGCTCCACCCCCAATCGGGTTTCAGCATAATTCAGGGAGTAACCAATAGTATGCCGGGCGAAACCGGACAATCGGGCCGACTTGGCGACTGAACCACCAATGAGACCCAAGCCAATAACGGCCAAAACATCAACACGACAGGGTGAGTGCGTTGCTTTTTTTGTTTCACACGAAGTCATGAAGCACACATTCAAGCGCATTGATAAAACGTTCATTTTCTTCAGGCAAGCCGATGGAAACTCTCAAAAATTCCGGGAGACCATAATTTGCCACGGGGCGAACAATCACACCTTTTGCCAACAAACCCTTATACACATCAAGCCCGTGAATTTTACCTTTCAGACCGGACCCTTCCGGTATCACATTGAAACAAATAAAATTGCCTTTAGAAGGAATAAAACTTAATCCAAGCTTGGACAGGCCCGATTCAATCTGCTTACAACCCTGTTTATTCAAGGACACACCTTTCATCAGATAGTCCGCATCGTCCAGCACGGCAGAGGCGGCCAACATAGCAAAATGATTTACATTAAATGGCTGTCGCACCCTGTTTAGCACATCCTGAATAACCGGATTACTGATCGCATATCCCACTCGTAACGAGGCTAAACCCCATGCCTTTGAAAAGGTGCGTGATACCAGCAAATTCGGATATCGTTCAATGAAGTCCAAACCATCCGGAATCTCTTCATCTTCAATGTATTCACCATAAGCCTCATCCAGAACTACAATCACCTGCTCCGGAACGGAACGGATAAAGCGCTCAAATTCACTTTTAGAAAAAGCCGTACCGGTAGGGTTATTAGGGTTCGCCAAAAAAATTAATTTAGTACGCGGACTTATTAGCGCAGCCATCTTTTCAAGATCATGCCCCCAATTTTTGGCGGGTGAAATAACCGCCTTGGCGCCAACTGCCTGGGTTGCTATGGCATAAACCGCAAACGCATGCTCAGAAAAAATTATTTCATCCTGAGGCCCTGCAAATGCACGAGCAACTAATTCCAAAATATCATTGGAACCATTCCCAAGCGTTAATTGATTCACGTGTAAAGGCTGATTTTTCTTAAGATAATAATCAACTAAAGCCTGCTTTAAAATAAAACCATTACCATCAGGGTAACGAGCACCATCTTTAAGCGCGGCTTGAATAGCCGAAATAGCGAGCTGACTTAAACCCAAAGGGTTTTCATTGCTGGCCAATTTTACAATATTGCTGAGTCCCAGCTCGCGCTGAAGTTCTTCAATAGGTTTACCGGGTACATAAGGCTGAAGCGACTGAACCGCTGGTAAGGCCAACGAAAAAAAATCACACCCCATACTCACATTATCATTTTCTAAAGACTTTTCTCCGGCCATCA
>JBFHPN010000626.1:0-1916 GCA_041592735.1 Oleiphilaceae bacterium
ATCAAGCTGGCTGATTATCTAAAACCTTGCTACTTTATATGAATACGTTACTAAGTGAAAACTCGATTAATCCTCACGCTTGGTTTTTACCAGATAAGGAAGTCCGATGCTTATTTTGTTCCCGAATAATCAGGCCATGCTCCGAAAACAGAACATCACTTACCGGCAAGCGCATATTGCCCCGAGTGATCCTGTTTTAAAGCCCGAACATCATTGGGAAATAACCCGAATTAATTTGTATGGTTCAGTATTCAAATCTGATAAAGGGTATGAAATGTTTTATCAGTGCGGAAATGCCGTTACGCTCTGCAGAGCATTCTCCGAAGATGGTATTACCTGGCAACGGCCCATGGTCAATGTGACAGATTTTTCGGCACCCGCCAATGAAATGGTGCTCAATGAGTATGCTTCGAGTCTGGCTAATCATATTTATGCTGAAGATATTGACGACGAGCGCTTTGAAATAACAAATGTGGTGGCGGGCTGCCACATGCCGAGTGTGATTTATCAGCCTGATGATGAAAAGCCTTACAAAATATTTGCTTTTGGTGAGGGCGGTTACCGAACTTACTATTCCAGCAATGGTCTGCAGTTTTATGAATACCCGCAGAATCCGGTTATCAAATTAAAGAGCTATCATAACCCGCATACCGATAAGCATTGGTGTAGTGATGTTTCGCCGTGTTTTTATGATCAGGGTAATTTTCATGCCATGACTAAAACCTATGAAATAGATGCACAACAGCGCACACGACGTTGTGTCGGGTATACCAAAAGTCAGGATTTTCAGCGTTGGAGTGATGTCAAAACGATCTGGGTTCCTGGCGAGGCCGAAGATGAAATTGCCCGGAAGAGGGGGTTCGTCTGGGCTGATTTTTACGGTTTGTGTCCGTTCCGATACGGCGATATTTTGCTTGGTTATTTGTGGTTGTTTGAAATTGAAAAGGAACTGCCAAGAGGTACGAATCTAGGCAAAATAGAGGTCTTTCTGGCCTACAGTCAAGATGGTATAAACTGGCGGCGCCTTTCTGATCAACCCTTAATCCCCTGGGACCTTAATTACGGCGAAGAGGGCGGGATGGTGACTACGCCATCGGCACCGGTGTTCGATGAGCAGGGCATTAAAGTGTATTACAGCGATAGCAATTATGAACACGGTTTTGCCGAGCGGGATTTTACAAAACAATTAGATGCGCCCGAATGGGTGGTCAGGTGTGCACAATTACCTAAAGAACGGCTTGTCGGTGCGTTCTCTGAAGATGGTTGTTTATCCTTTGTGCTGTCTGCAAACCATCTTACCGGCATTCGTCTTAATCTTGAATGTCTTGAGGGTGAGTTAAGTTTGTTAATTGAAGCCTCAGAACGACATGTGGCGGAGCTTACGTTATCCGGCATAGATGAAACAGATTGGTGCTGGGCACTGGATGAGCATCTTGCCGAACATGCCCTGCAAATTGATACCCTGGTGGCTACATTGCGCTTAAGACAGGCGAGTATATATGCAATTGAGGTCATGTATTCAGACGCCGAGGAATAGCGTCAGGTGCTGCGAGCCGCTAGCGCTGATACATCAAAACGGCTTCACCACTGATCACCACTTCGTTCTGTTCATTTACACATAAGGTACTGAGCGTGACTATTGGCTTATCTTCGCGCACGGCGATCACCTCAACACTGGCAGTTACGGTTTGATCTAAAAAAACCGGTTTCTGAAATTTGAATGTTTGGCTTAGATAGATGGATCCCGGGCCGGGAACCTTTCCCGCGAGTAAGCCAGAAAAAAGGCTGGATACCAATATGCCATGCACAATTCGTTGCCCGAAAAGGCTGTTTTTCGCAAATTCCGGGTCAAGGTGAATGGGATTAAAATCCCCTGACAGGCTGGCAAATTGTGCAACATCCTGTTCACTGAACGC
>JBFHPN010000627.1:0-1908 GCA_041592735.1 Oleiphilaceae bacterium
GTGAGCGATCGTATCGCGTATCGACCTCATGTAAAACAATTTCTGGATGCGCTCCATAAGATGGGCATCGAAACCGCTATATTGACCAATGCCCATCGTGGCAGTATCAATCTAAAACTTGAACAAACCGACCTATCCTCTTATTTTGATGAAATTATCAGCTCGCATGATTTTAAGGCAGCCAAAGAATCACAGATCTTCTGGGAAGCACTTTATCAGGCTCGCCCATTTGATCTGACGCGCACGGCTTTTTTTGATGATAACGATCAAGTACTTAAAGCTGCAGAGGAGTTTGGTATTCCTTATTTATTTTCAATTGCTCAGCCGGATAGCCGAAAATCTCTGCGTGAACAAAGCGAATTTGTATTGGTGCATGATTTTCTGGATTTGTTACCGGCTACCTATCGAAACCCGCTAAAGGGTGTCTGAGATGACAGAAGAGGCTATTCGTATTGATAAATGGTTATGGGCGGCACGTTTTTTCAAAACGCGTTCACTGGCGAAAGAAGCGGTAGAGGGCGGCAAGGTTCACTATAACCAACATCGTTGTAAGCCAGGTAAAACGGTAGAGTTAGGCGCAGAGCTAAAAATAAGGCAGGGATGGGTTGATAAAACGGTTATTGTGAAGGGTTTGAGTGCCCAGCGAAAAAGTGCCAGCCTGGCGCAGGCTTTGTATGAAGAAACCGAGGAAAGTGTGCAGTTAAGAGAAAAAGTCTTGCTTGAGCGACAACAGCTACAGGCCAGCCAACCCACGCCCCAGCGTCGACCTAATAAGCGGGATAGGCGGTTGATACATCAATTTAAAAATATTCATGCAGAAAACTAGTATGATCAGCACAAGGTAACTGCTCAAGATGATTAATAACGATACATTTCAACGTTTTATGTTTGATGACTTACAGATACGTGGGGAGTGGGTGCGCCTCGGAGAGAGTTTTCACACGGCTACCCAGGCCAAAAACTATCCTGAAACGATCAAGTCTTTACTAGGGCAAACGATTGCTGCATCAGTCTTACTGACCGGCACGCTCAAGTTCGCGGGTCGCTTATCTATTCATGCTAGAGGGGATGGCCAGCTAAACTTGTTAACAGCAGAAACGACCCATCAAAAACATTTCCGCGCACTGGCTAAATGGGATGGCGATATCGACCCTGAAGCGCGTTTGGCAGAATTGCTGGGGGGTGCCCAGTTAGCGATTACCATTGATCCTGATCATGGCAATCGCTATCAGGGGATTGTCCCCATGGAACGCGAGACCCTGGCAGCGTGTCTTGAGCACTATTTCGAATTATCTGAGCAACTGGATACCTATCTCTTGCTTGGTGCAGGAGAATATGGCTGTTATGGGTTATTACTTCAGAAATTGCCTGATTATAAGAAAATTGAAGATCAGGATGCCTGGAACAGAATTATTCATTTTGCGGAGACTTTAAAGGAAACAGAGTTGTTGTCGGTGGATAACCAAACACTTGTCCAGCGCTTATTTCACGAAGAAAAGGTGAGTCTTTACCCTGCAGAGCCTGTTCGTTTTCAATGCACGTGTTCATCTGAGCGAAGTTTGCGGGCGATTCATGCCCTCGGTAAAGACGAAGCATTAAGTATTCTCGAAACGGAGCCTGTTATTGGCATGGATTGCCAGTTTTGTGGGAGCGTGTATTCATTTTCTCGCGGAGATATTCAAAAATTATTTGAAATGGACCCTATTCAGTAATGAATGAGAACTGGGTAACACATCAAAAAGGAAGAACAGGCCTTTCATCTTGATAACGGTTTTCAAATACGTAAATCCTATTTTCGAAAAAGAATAATAAAGAACAATAATGTTGTTAGATGCTCTTTTTGCTTTGATGAATGTAATCAAATGTTATAAATAGCTATCAATTTCATTTATAGTCGTTTTTTGCACA
>JBFHPN010000628.1:0-1903 GCA_041592735.1 Oleiphilaceae bacterium
CGTGATATCGGTCTGAGTCTAACTAAATCGTCATTAAGCCGCTATTGAGAGGCGTTGTTCTGGCGGCTATAGTTATTTGTCTGGCCAGTGTCGTCATTAAGCAATTCATTTATCCATAAAGGGTTAAGGTTATGAAAAAAACAATCTCTTTTCTGCAGGCACTTATGTGTATGTGTCTGATCGTTGTTTCATATTCAGGCTATGCAGAAGAAACCTGGCAGGAAGGAAAACATTACAAGATTCTTCCTATGCCGGTTAAGACCGAGGACCCTGCTAAGCTGGAGGTATTGGAAGTTTTCTGGTACGGCTGTCCACATTGTTATGAGTTCAATAATGATTATTTGCCAAAGTGGGAAGCGTCTTTGCCGGAGGATGTAAAGTTTGTCTTACTTCCTGCGACGTTCAGAGGGTGGGTGGAGCATGCAAAAGCCTTTTATGCGTCTAAATTTTTGGGGATTCAAAAAGAGATGCACCAGATACTGTTCGATACGATTCAGGCTAACCCCAAGAAATATAAAGAAATTGATGATCTGAAACCCGTTTTCCTAGCTCAGGGAGTAAGTGAGGCAAGTTTTGATCAGCTTTTTGAAACCGGAGGTTTCAGGAAAGTATCGCAGATTGAGCAAGCTGTGCAGCAAGCAGAGCAGAAAGTGTCAAGTTTGCGTATAACCGGTGTACCAGCCTTGATTGTGAATGGGAAATATAAAGTAGGCGTTCAGGATGCGGGCAGTTTCAATAATATGCTGAAAGTGGTCGATTATCTTCTGGAAAAAGAACGCAAAGCATTGGCAAAATAACCCAGGTGCAGTCAGCCAGGGTAACCGTTAAAAACAGGGTCTTTCAGCCCTGTTTTTTGTATCTGTCATTTAAGTTGTACTCACTTATCAACTATACTTAACAGTCTTTCAATGCAAAGCTGTGCAGTATGTACCGAAAATTCAAAAACCAATTAACCCAACTTTTGGGGCCGCTGAATAACTGCTCTCAGCAGTCGCACCCGGATGATTTGCAAGACACCCCTTATCTAGAATCTGTTTCTAGTGTGCGCTTACTAACCTATAACATTCAGGTGGGTATTTCGACCTCATCCTACCGGCACTATTTAACGCGAAGCTGGCAGCATGTTTTGCCGCATAGGCGTCGCCAGGAAAATTTAGATAAGATCGCGGCGTTCTTGAATGATTATGATATGGTTGCTTTGCAGGAAGTGGATGGCGGTAGCCTTCGAAGCGGCTTTATCAATCAGGTTGAGTATCTGGCAGCGGAAGCAGATTTTCCATTCTGGTATCAGCAATTGAATCGTAATTTTGGCCCGGTAGCTAAGCATAGTAATGGTTTGCTAAGCCGTTATCGCCCCTTAAAAGTAGAAGAATACAGTTTGCCCGGGTTGATTCCTGGCCGGGGAGTGATTGTTGCCCAATATGGTAAACGGGAAGATCCACTGGTGCTGGTGATTATGCATTTGTCGCTAAGTGATAGTGCGCAGCGTCAGCAATTGCGTTTTGTTCGCGAACTCATCGACGAATACAATCATGTGGTGTTAATGGGTGATATGAATACGCATGCAGAAAAACTTTTGCATGACTCACCATTAAAGGGGGCGGGTCTGGTCGCTTTACCCGGCGTTTCGCACACATTTCCGAGCTGGCGGCCTGAAAAAGCCCTGGATCATATCCTGATTAGCCGAAATCTGCTGGTTAAACGAGCCGAAGTCATTACCTTTCCAGTCTCAGATCATTTGCCGATTGCGCTGGAGTTTGCCTTGCCCGATGGCTATTGATATTGCTGATATTGCAGGTGCTAATATGCAAAAACCCGACAAGTTTGCCGGGTTTTCTGGAAGCATTTAAAAGTGGTGGTGCTTACTTGATTTTGGCTTCTTTGTAGATCACATGCTTACGAA
>JBFHPN010000629.1:0-1902 GCA_041592735.1 Oleiphilaceae bacterium
CCCCTTTGGCAAAAGTCAGCATATCTCTGATCTGATGCTCAAGATGCGTCAATCTCGATAACAGTTTTTCGGCTAAAGGAATACGTAATCGTTCATCAAACTGACTTTGTGACAGGTGGCCCGCATATAACATGGCTGTCGACAACGGTGTGCGAATTTGGTGGGCCAGACTGGCCATCATGCGCCCCAAAGAGCTCAGGCGCTCTGCCCGACTAACTTTTTCTTGCAACAAACGTGTCTCGGTTAAATCACTCAACAAAATTAATTGCCCCTGGCCAGACTGCATGGAACGCGTTTCTATACGGACACGTCGACCATCTTTTAACGACACCTCATGACCATCATCGTGTTTGGGGGAAAAACTTCGTTTGATAATCTCTAACCAGGCTTGCCCTTCAAGCGGCTCACCCAATAATTCTTTTGCAGCCGGATTACACTCCGTCACCATTCCGCTCTCATCAAGCACGACAACACCGGCGGGCAATATTTCTAGCAAGGTTGACAGGCGGTTAGCAATTTTTTCTTTTTCTTTTAACTGCTTTCGTCGTTGAGATTCTTCTTCAGACAAATCGGTTTTTAATTGGGTAACCTTATTTTCCAGATTACGATAGGAATGTGTCAGTTGCGAAGATAACTTGTCAAACAAGGATAAAGCCTGCTCAACCGGGGCATCCTGATCAAATTCGATTTGTGCATGATGTTTAGCGGTTTTCTTGCGAGCGCGCACAACGGAGGCGCCAAGCGAATCTGCTGTAATTAAAGATGGCTCATCAATCCAGGATGTTGTTTTTGGTTGTGTCATCAGAATCACCTACTCTCACAAATCAATACACCTTTGGTTAAAGGTTGATGAGCAGTTAAAAGCAGGTTTCAGGCCAATATTATTTTTATATTTATTTTCAATAGCTTAAAACATATTTAAGAACTTAGATGCAGCTGAATGAACAAAAAAATGACGGCGAAAAATATCAAAAAAACGGCCAGACAAGGCTTTGACATAATTTTGGCGCGCGCTATTTGGGAGAGTTATCTGCTCAAGATGAGTACAAAGGAATGCCATGAATGATAACAGCCATAGTAAATTTATGGCTGTCTAAGAACATAAAAACAGACTAAAGGATTCGTTTTATCGCTAGAGATTATTCATTCAGGCCGTATTTACGGACCTTTTCCACGAGCGTAGTGCGCCGGATTCTTAATTTCTCTGCAGCTCTGGCCACCACACCACCGGCTTCGTCCAAGGCTTGCTGTATCAGCGACTTTTCCAGATTTCCCAGGTAATCCTTAAGATCTATGCCATTAACAGGCAGCAATGCCGGAGCATCCAGACTGGAAAACCCGGAAGGCGACTGCATGCTCATTTCTTCCATTTGAATCAGATCTTCGGATTCTTCGACATGACGATATTTCTGCGGCAGCTCTTTTACCCCGATAACATCGTAGGGATGCATAATCCCCAATCGCTCTACCAGATTAGCCAGCTCGCGAATATTTCCCGGCCACTCATGACGGCATAAACTTAATATAGCCGCAGAGTTAAAGCGTATCGAGCCTCTTTTTTCCGTTTCCATGCGGGAAATCAACTCATTCATTAACAGGGGGATATCTTCTACGC
Organism: Oleiphilaceae bacterium; assembly: GCA_041592735.1. GTDB lineage: Bacteria > Pseudomonadota > Gammaproteobacteria > Pseudomonadales > Oleiphilaceae > PZPK01. Next base: position 1,616 of record JBFHPN010000629.1, read on the forward strand.
GGTCTTTCAAGGCAGGCATTTCAATGGGAAACACATTCAAGCGATAGTAAAGGTCTTCTCTGAACTCACCTCTTTCAATCATTTCTTCAAGGTTTTTATGCGTCGCTGCGATGATGCGAACATCGGTATCTATGGTTTTATTGCCTCCAACGCGTTCAAAGTTTTTCTCTTGCAAGACGCGCAGAATTTTAACCTGCATATTCAAAGGCATATCGCCTATTTCATCCAAGAATAAAGTGCCGCCTTCCGCCAGCTCAAAACGACCCGCTCTGGCGGTTATTGCGCCA
>JBFHPN010000630.1:0-1900 GCA_041592735.1 Oleiphilaceae bacterium
ACCCGGAATATGGCCTCCCTTGGCTGCATTGACTTTTTCGCCAGTAAATTCCTTGGGTGAACGTGCATCCCATATTTGCAGTGAGGCGTTTGGCAGGCTATCAATAATCTCCGGGAGTGTAATGCTATGTTGGCCATGATTAAGAACCTGAATACTTGAAGGTGGGTGTGCAAGGTGCCCCTTTTCAATTTCGAAGCCCAGCGCAGCCCAGGCATGAATGCCACCATTCAGATAGCTGTAACGAGTATGTCCGATTTCATCTAGCAACCAGATGAACCGACCGGCCCAGCCACCGCCTTCATCATCGTAGACAATCAGGTGTTTGTCGGGGTGAAAACCAATGCGCTGCATGAGTGTATTCAGGTTAGCGGGTGATGGCGAAAACCCGGGTACCGGAGGTCCGGCTTGAGTTTCTGCCGGAGATACCCAGCGTGCGTTAGGAATATGCGCCTGGTTAAAGCGATCCGCTGAGGCAATATCAACGATCAGAAAGGATGCGTGATCGGGGCCTGTAAGCGCCTCATTCAGATGCTCAGGCTCAATGAGTAAAGGCAGCAGGTTAGGGGCGTGGCTCATGGTAGTTATCTCGAAATAAACAATGGCGAAATGATAACAGATGGATGCTGCCTGCTCTATTTTTTAGTAGGCACACAGTGTTATTTTTTAATAAGTTTGGCCTGATAGACCAGGGCAGAACTTACAGCTGCGCAGAACTGCTTGAATTGCTGGTACTGATGATCGTCTAGGGATTGTTGGTTGTTGTCACCATAAAATATCGCAACCGGTTTTTTTCCAACAAAAACTGACATGAGAAAAAAATCATCGGCATTAATCGCGCGTTTAAAATTAACCGGTATCATTTGTTGAATTTTGCGTTCACTGTTGGATTTTATCCAGATGCTGGCGGGACGCTCGCAGAGTTTACGGAAAATGGTGTCTGAAAAAATAGTCGTATCGAAGTTTTTGATGGCCTCAAATTCCCGGCAACCCACCGTATAATAGGTTTTCAGCCGGCTGATGTCCTTATTGACTAAGGCCACAAAGGCCCGTTTCAGACCAATGCCATAGGCAATACCCTGAGTTGCTGCATTCATCAGCTCATGGAAATCATGAAACTCATCGGGGTGTTTTAATAAGATTTCGGTCAGATCTTCCAGTAGAGCGTTGCCGCGAAGTTTCTCTGGCGGAGCCTTACTGATCTTGGCTGCACCCGGAAGTACGCGAAGATCTTCCAGGTTGGAGGCTGTTGGTTTGGCGCTATTATTTGCTTCGATAAAAGTATCTTCCTGTCTATGGGGTGCCGGACTTGGACGCGAGATATCCTCGTCTGATGAAGTTTGGGGCCTTTCAAAAGGTTTGTCTAGTTGATCAGTTGAGTGTTCCGGTGCTGAATCAGTCAGCCTTGTTTGATGTAGGGTTTGGTGTTCTTCTCGCTTGGTTTTTGGTATGTCGTTTTCTGGCAATGCTATACCAGTGACCCCCGGTGGAAGAACACGTGTATCAAACTGACTTTGCTGAAAGGCATCCAGGCTTTTTTGTTGTTTCACTTTGGTGCGTTTTCTGGGGGGGATAATTAATTTGGCTGCCGGTGACATTAAGCCAGGTAAGGCATGTTTTCGTGACATATCAGTGGCTACTTGATGGGTAAAACTTACCGCCTCGCTGAGTGAGCAGTTAAGATAAACAGCTAGTATGCGTTGCGCTCTAAGTGTGGATCGAGAATACCAACAGTAGGAGGCGTAGTGTGCAACTAGATTGGCCAGCATCACAATAAAGTGAGGTTTTTGCATTTTAAGTTTTAAGCCGAGATCATCAACAGTGCCGATAATGCCGCTTTCGTCAACACAGTGAGCGATCTTGACCCACTCTTTGAAACTAAGCTGGTTACTGTTGAGGTGGC
>JBFHPN010000631.1:0-1898 GCA_041592735.1 Oleiphilaceae bacterium
AAATCTGGGATCCGAAAAATAAAGAAATTATAAAAAACCATTTCGAATTTACCACACCCATGAATGCCATCAGCTATCAGGGTGACCTCATTGTGGCGGAACTAGGTGCGCAGCCGGGAGCCGCCCGTATATTAAGAGTCAGCGAGACTAGCACGACAACCCTGGCAGATGTCAGCAATAATATTTATCTGCCAATTGGTCTGGCTGCAGATGAGAACAATCTCTGGGTAAGCGATGCAGCCACAGGCATAGTCTGGCAAATTCTAGAATCAGGCAACCTGATTCCGGTAGCGACTGGCTTGGCTTCCCCTGAAGGATTAGCCCTGGACAAACAGGGTAATTTACTGGTGGTTGAGGCAGGTGCGCACAGGCTGTCGCGTATAAACTTAAGTACGGGTGAGCTAAGTGTGGTCAAAGATGGACTTGCTAATGGTGATACTGGCATCCCTGGTATGCCACCTACGTTTACGATGAGCGGCGTCGCTGTGAGTAAATATGGGAGGATCTTCACAACAGGCGATGCAGGCAATGTTATCTACGCGTCGCGTTTCAGTTCCAGATTCTAAAGCGCCTAAATCATGAGATAGAAAGAGGGATTGCGACAAAGCAAATCCCTCTTTTCTGCTGCTACCAGAACATTACAGTTATCCTCATCAAACGGCTATCCGTTCAAGTGCACATATCCTGATAAGATGCTTGCTATAGGCGCTTGTGACAGTATTTTTGAGTCACACACAGAATTACCCTTTCTTTAGCAGATTAAAACAATTGATGTCACTGAAGATATCAATAATCATAAACAGGATTTCCAGCTTAACAACACACTGCTTAAGAAGTGACAATACCATGCCAGATTCTTTAAAAATGCCACCCGTTTCTGATACTGCTTTTTTTTGTTGTGGTATCAGAGAGCTTGATGCCGCATCTGAATTTCCTATTTGCAATGATGTCTATGCCCAGAATTTCATGACCGATGCAGGGCGCAAGGCTTTTCAGAAATACAAACCGAGTTATTTTGCAAAGGGGTTAAATTTTGCTCGTCCAAAAATAATTGATGATATTGTCTCAGCCCGGATTAGAGAAAACCCTAAGCTCAAAATTATTCTGATCGGTGCAGGCTTTGATAGCAGGGCATATCGTATTGCCGGTGGTGATTGGTTAGAAATTGATGAAGAGGCAATCATTGCATATAAGAACCGATATTTGCCATTAGAAAACTGCCCAAATACCTTGCGACGGCTTTCCATCGATTTCTCTAGGGATAGTTTGGCTGATCTGCTAAAAATACATGGAGAGGGGGAGTCGTGTCTGTATATCGTGGAAGGAGTCTTCATGTATCTGGAGATCAATGAAATTAAAAAGCTTCTGGATTCACTGCAAGCAGACGGATGTGCTCATACACTCGTGTGTGATTTGATGACGCATTCATTCATTAATATTTTTGGAAAAAGTTCAAAAAAGCTATTTGATGAGTCTGGTGCGGTCATTAAATGCCAGTCTGATGAGCCGGAAACACTATTCCTAGATCATCAATATACCTTAAAGAAAGAAATATCTATCGTTGAAAGTGCAATCCACTATGGTGCAATCCTATTGCCGAAACTATTGATACCAAAGATCCTTAAGAAAGGTTTTAGGGTCATGTTATTTGAGTTCGGGGCAAATCCGAACTCTAAGGCTTAGTAATCGTTTTTCCATTGCAGTTCTACACCGCCGAAGCCTGAGTTACCTGAAGTGGTCGTCTCCAGGTTGACTTTGGGTGATAATTCAACCTCAACAGAACCTTTCCAGGGCTGGGTGGGTTCCGGGGTGCGTGTCAGCTCGACATAAACTTTATCGGTGACATATTTACCCAAGCCAATGGCGACACCACTCCCTTCGCTGGTTTCCTGGGATTC
>JBFHPN010000632.1:0-1890 GCA_041592735.1 Oleiphilaceae bacterium
CAATATATTGGTAAGTTAATGCGTGATGAAGATGGTGATGCCATTCAGTATGCATTAGATGAATTTGATTCCAGCAGTCAGCGATTTACTCAGGCCTTACATGAACTTGAAGTCTGGCGTAGCAAATTAATTGATGACCCCAACGGTGCGGTAACTGACTATATTGAGCATTATCCGAAAACAGAGGTTCAACACTTGCGTCAGTTGGTGAGAAACGCGGTCAAGGATAAAACAAACGGGAAAAATACGGGCGCCTCGAAGAAACTATTCCAATACCTGCGCGATAACAGCAAATATCATGAGTAGATAGCTAAGCACAACGTGCTGTCACTCAGAAACGCTTATGCTGTTGTACAGGCATGGCAAGTCTTACCTGGCGGAGTTTTTCGATCTCAAGCTCTGCTGAACATATGCCTGGTTGCTCATTCAGCTGACAGAGTATTGTTCCCCACGGGTCTACAATCATGGAATGTCCCCAGGTTTTTCTGGGTGTGCCCCCCTCTTCTCCAGGATGCTCCCCGCATTGATTAGCCGCTAAGATAAAGCATTGGGTTTCTATTGCCCTGGCTCTTAATAATACCTCCCAATGGGCCTGTCCTGTTTTATGTGTAAATGCAGCAGGTACCGCTATTAGCTCTGCCCCTCGTTCCACTAAGGCCTGATAAAGACCGGGAAACCTTAAATCATAGCAAATACTCAAGCCCAGCCGGGCGCCTTCCATGGGTATAACGGTTAACTGCTCACCCGCAATAAAGTTGTCTGACTCCCGATAACTACCTTGCTCATCTTGCACATCGACATCAAATAAATGCACCTTATCATAAGCACCCGCTTGTTCACCCTGTGTATTTATTAAGATACTTCTGCTGACAGATTTGTTGGAATCATTCTGCTTTAGCGGTACAGAACCCAACAATACATAAACGTTTCGTTCAGCAGCAAAATGGGAAAGCCTGGAGACTGCATCCTGAAATTCATCTACCTTTTCAGCATAATGCTTTATGCCCATGCCCAGAACGTTTTCAGGAAAAACAATTAGTTGCGCTTGATTTTCTGTTATCGCCTGTTCGATATAGGCCATCGCAGTTTGGCAGTTTTGAGCAATATCAAAACCGCTTTGCATTTGTACGAGCGCTACACGAATTCGGCCACGTTCAGTGAGTATTGGCACTGCGCTTCCCCTTTTCATTTGAACGGTCTTTTTTGCTGGCATTGACCGCTTGCTGCAGATCGACTCTTGGCTTCTCCCAGCTGCCGGTAATATCATAACGTGAAGTGGTCAAGGCGGATAAGGGCTCACCAAGTAACTTATCAGCCACCCAGACTAGTCCGACAACCTGAGGTGCTCCCAAGACTAATGCGGCTAAGGGAAAATTCTGGGAAAACGGCAATTCGACCAGCATGTCAAAATCAAGCGTTTTGGTAGCTAAATCACTTCTGCCATTCACTAAATAACTACCGGCCGGCCCATCAATTTCCAGAGGGTCGGTTAGCGTTAACAAGCCATTATCCAGAGTCGCCGCCCCCCGAAAGGTATCGTAGCCGACGCCACTTTTATACAAGTCTGAAAAATCAAGTTTAAGTCTTCGTTTAATTGATTCGGCATTCAGCACCCCAAATAAGCGAAGAGCGCCTGTTTTCTCATCTTCGGTTTTTATAAAACCTGATTCCATATTAAGTGCGACCTTGCCAGACAAGGTTGCCAGCTCAAAGTCATAAGGTGCCGACGGCCAGACGAGAGCGACGTCGGATTTAAAGCGCTCACTCGAGATAAGTTCAGGCAATTGGAGGATATCAAAAACAGTGGCGATGTCTTTACCATGCATATCAAATGAAGCCATTGTGCGCTCAGTATCAGGTTCGAAACGCCAATTTATCTGGCCATTGATG
>JBFHPN010000633.1:0-1884 GCA_041592735.1 Oleiphilaceae bacterium
CAATATGTGGGCGAAAGCAGTTGAAAAAGCAGGCACTACCAAAGTGGATGCGGTTGAGCAGGCGATGATTGGTATTGAAACGCCTAACCTGACTGGCGGCATGGCGGTGATGAATAAAAACCATCACTTAAGCAAGCCGGTTCTGATTGGCGAAATCCAAGATAACGGTCAGTTTGAAGTTGTCTGGAAAACCGATGGTCTGGTTGTAGGTGATGCCTGGTCTGACTTCCTGCCAGATTCAAAAGATCTGATTTCTGACTGGACTGCGCCTATCAAGTGCGGTAACTACAACACCAAAACCAAAACCTGTTCAGGTCAGAACTTCTAAGTTCGATATCAAGTCAAGGTGTGATGCGGGATGTATCACACCGATTCAATAGAATAAAACCGTCACTAACTGGCTCTTAAGGAGTCAGTTAGTTTTTAGGGCGGGTATTCAGCTAGCTTCTCAATATTGGAGTGATCAGCGCGTGAACAAACAAGGTTGTCTCCTCAGTCTCATTCTGGCGTTTCTATTAATAGGCATACCCTTTGCCCAGGCGGCAGATTCTTCAGAGCCGGTGTCGGTGACACCAGAAATCCGTAGCTTACTGGATCAGCTCACTGAGGCCAGTTTTAACAATAGTATTCCGATACTCGAAGCACTCGAAAAACAGGGCGGTGAAGCCATGTTGCCGGTGTTCAAAGTCATGCTGGCGGGCGATCTATACTATCTGAAATCAGATAAAACGCTCATTGCTGTACAAAGCATCGATGGCAAGAAACGTTATACCGAATTATTCAGTGGTACTGAGCTAGAGGCGCAGAGCAGCTCAGCCATCTCAAAAATTAAAGTAAACAATAAATTGCGCGGAGTATTGCGAGCATCGATTTCACGTATTCAATTAAATGCCTCTAAAGCCGGCACGCGTGAGCAGGCGATCATCTCTTTACTTGCAGACCTGGATGAAGACATCATCGCCACCTTGAAAGAACGCCAGACGGTCGAAGAAGATGATGACGTCCTGGATATAATGAGTGTGGCCTTTGCGATGTTTGAGCTAATGCATGGGACAGAAACACAAAAGCGCATTGACGCGGTGATGCTCTTAGAGCACCGTCTGGAAAATGATGTTAGAAATCTGTTAACGCGAATCAAACAAGATGATGAGGATGCACGTGTCAAAGCGGCTGCGGCGCGCGCCTTAAAAACCATTGAACAGCGTGTCGAAAATTTTCAGTTTGTGGATAAATTATTTTTTGGTTTGAGCCTTGGCTCTGTGTTATTGCTCGCAGCGATTGGTTTGGCCATCACCTTTGGCGTCATGGGTGTCATCAACATGGCGCATGGCGAAATGATTATGCTGGGCGCCTATACCACCTATGTTGTGCAGTTGTTGATGCCAAACAGCATTGATTATTCTATTTGGGTCGCGATACCTGCCGCGTTTATAGTTTCCGGCTGCGTAGGCATCTTGATCGAGCGCGGTGTGATACGTCATCTGCATGGCCGCCCACTGGAAACCTTATTAGCGACCTTCGGTATCAGCCTGATTCTGCAACAACTGGTTCGCACCATCTTTTCACCGCTTAACCGCCAGGTTGCGTCACCTTCCTGGATGAGTGGCTCAGTGGACATTAATCCTGTGTTATCACTTACCTTAAACCGCCTTTACATCCTGGCCTTTGCCTTGCTGGTTTTCGGCTTACTCTTGCTGATATTGAATAAAACGTCGCTGGGTTTGAATGTTCGTGCTGTAGCGCAAAATCGTAATATGGCCAAAGCCATGGGCATACGTACCGATCGTGTTGATGCCTTAACCTTTGGGCTAGGCTCCGGGATTGCCGGTATGGCCGGCGTCGCGTTGAGTCAGTTAACCAACGTCGGGCCGAACCTTGGCCAGG
>JBFHPN010000634.1:0-1882 GCA_041592735.1 Oleiphilaceae bacterium
GATACAAGAAGCCAACGATGAACTGAATAATGCCAAAAAACTGGGTTCAAATCGTATGTCACTTTGGGCTACAGACTCGATACTCGGGCCTTACTATGCTCAAAAAGCAGGAGTATCGATCAAGCAGGAAGTCGTGTTTCGCTCAACTTTGCGCGCACTGGCCTGTCACATTGATATGCCTGAGAGCGTGGTCGAAAGCCTCAGCAATAGTTTGAAGTCGATGTACAGCGATGGCACCGTTAAAAAGATTTTTACCGACTATACTAAAGATCTTGAAATTGGTGATTTAGGCTTGTTCCTCGAATAAAGCCAGAGCGGGTTTTCCGGTACCTTAACCGGAAAACCCTATGCCCATGAACGTATCTAATATCATCGCGGGCGGATGATTCTTAGGAGATAGTAACGTGCGTATCTATAGCATCTCATTCAAATTGATCAGTATTGCCTTATTAATTACCACAACCGTGTTATGCGGTTTAGGTTTTTATGGCTACCAGGAAACCAAGAATCGTTTAGCAGAGTCCCTGGATAATGATACGCGGCTGATGTTACGCCGATTAAATTTGAATTTACCGGGTGCGCTATGGAATTTTGACGATGCGTACATTGCCAGCACGCTTGAATCGGAAGCGCGTGCTTACTTTATTCGAGGCATCTATGTGTTGAATGATGACGGTGGCCTGATCAATGGTATTGAACAAAACAACAAAGTGTTAACGGTGGTTGATGAACTGCCACAGGGTTTGAATCTTGAGGCAGCCACAGTCTTGGAGTATATCGATAAAGATACCGATGAACGCAATAAAGTCGGTAAATTATTATTGGATATTACCGATGAAAAAAATCGTGAGTTGCTCGAAGAAGAGGTTGAAAAAATTGTTATACAGATTGCCGCACTCAACCTGATTCTGATCTGCCTTTTTGCCATCGCAATTGGCCGGATGACAAGACCACTTGGCGAATTGAAAACAGTCGCGGGAAGCATCGCCAGCGGTAATTACGATCTTGAACTGGCCATTAATCGTCGGGATGAAATCGGTGAATTGGCCGAAAGTTTCAATCGCATGAAAACCGGTATTAAAAAGAAAGTCCAAGACCTCAGAGATCTCAATGCCACGGGTGATGCTCTGGCCAGCAGTACCACGCAAAGCATGGCGCTGGAAAAGGCGCTTAAATCGCTATCCCATCATTCACGCGTTAAATTTGGTTCGGTGTTTCTTTATAACAAACAGAACCAGTTGGAAATGAAATCATTTTTTCCCCCTAAGCACATCGAATTAAAAGAGCAGGCACGTCAGTTCATGGAAGGCGAGGGGGTTATCGGTTTAGCAGCTAAGCTGGCTGAAATAATCTATGTGCCCGACACCTCCAAAGACGAGCGCTTCGTAAACAGCTTTGAAGGGGAAGCAAAGGCATTAATCTGCGTGCCTTTATTGGATGGAGATATCTCATTAGGTGTTCTCAATCTCTCCGGCCAGGTGGGTGAAGTGCAGTTTGAGGAAAGTGACTACGAATACGTGCAAACAATCGCGCTGCAGCTGGTCACAACGGTTAAAAATATCCGCATGCGCGAAACCATAGAAGAGCAGAACAGAACGCTGGAAAATAAAGTAGAGGAACGCACAGCAGAATTAAGACGCAAGAATCATGATATTCAGGGTATGTTGCACAATATGCAGCAAGGCTTGTTTACCGTGATGCACGGGGGCGAAATTCATTCTGAATATTCGTTCTATCTGGAATCTATCTTTGAAACATCCAGAATTGCTGGGCGCAACGTCTTTGATTTGTTATTCAGTGCGGCCAGCCTGGGCAGCAATGAGCTGGATCAGAATAAAGTCGCCGTAGATGCCATTATTGGTGAAGATGAAATGATGTTTGA
>JBFHPN010000635.1:0-1881 GCA_041592735.1 Oleiphilaceae bacterium
ATGTCCATGTGGCGCACGACTGTCTGGTTGGCAGCCACTGTATTCTTGCTAACAATACCACCCTTGCCGGGCACGTTCATGTTGATGATCACGTTATCCTGGGTGGCGGCACGATGGTGCATCAGTTCTGCAAGATCGGTGCGCATAGTATGAGTGCAGGGGGCAGTATCGTACTTCGGTATATTCCTGCCTACGTTATGGCCAGTGGTCAGTCTGCTTCAGCACATGGGCTCAATACAGAAGGTCTGAAAAGACGTGGATTTTCGGCCGATGATATTCTGGCATTGAAACGTGCCTATAAAGTTGTGTTCAGACAGGGGCTGAACTTAAAAGATGCCCTGTTGCAACTGGCTGAAGTGGCGCAGACAAACCCCAGTGTGGCGCTGTTCGTGAAAAGCATTGAGCGTTCCAATCGCGGGATTATCCGCTAAGTTGCCATGAATAACGTAACGGATAACCATAAGCCAGAAGAACAAGCTCTTATATCACCTTCAGATGCGCATAAAATCGTTTCTGAAAGACCGGTGCATATCGGTATGGTGGCCGGGGAAATATCCGGAGATATTTTGGGGGCTGGCTTGATTCAGTCCATTCGTAAGCGCTATCCGAATGCCAGATTTGAAGGTATTGGCGGGCCTTTGATGATTGAACAGGGCTTTGAATCCCATGTCCCGATGGAACGACTTTCTGTCATGGGGCTGGTTGAAGTGCTGGGGCGTATATTTGAATTAATCGGCATACGGCGGCGCCTGAAGCGGCATTTTTTAAAAACCAAACCTGATCTGTTTATTGGAATTGACGCCCCGGATTTTAATTTGGGACTCGAGCTTGCCTTACGCAAGAAGGGCTTAAAGACAGGCCATTATGTTAGCCCGTCTGTCTGGGCATGGCGTCAAAAAAGAGTCTTTAAAATCGCCCGAGCCGTTGATTTGATGTTAACGCTGTTTCCCTTTGAGGCTAAGTTTTACAAAGCCCATCAGATTGCGGTGAAGTTTGTCGGGCATCCCCTGGCAGATCTGATTCCGATTGAAATAGATAAGCAGTCTGCCAGACAGGCCTTGGGTGTCGCGCCTGAGGATCGAATCGTTGCCTTATTACCTGGCAGCAGAGGTGGAGAAATCAGTTATATCGGAAAAAGTTTTCTGGAAGCTGCCCGATGGCTGTATCAGCACGATTCCGGGATTCGCTTTTTATTGCCCTACGTCAATGAGGCACGGAAAGCGCAATTAGATGCCCTGATTAGTGAGCATGCAGCAGATTTACCTATTACCCTTATTGCCGGGCAATCCCGTCAGGTAATGGCGGCCAGTGATGTTGTGGTGCTGGCATCCGGAACTGCAACGCTGGAAGCCATGTTGCTAAAACGCCCCATGGTCGTTGCCTATCGGGTATCCAAAATTACGCATTACATTATGAAGCGTTTGTTGAAAGCCCCCTTTATTTCATTGCCGAATTTGTTGGCGAACCAGCCATTGGTGCCAGAGCTAATTCAGGATGATGCGCAACCGGCGCTCATTGGCACTAAGGTGCTGGAGCGTATGGACGAACAAAAATCTTTAGAAATGCAACAAGCCTTTGTAGCACTTCATAAAGAATTAAAACGTGATGCGAGTGAGCAAGCTGCCGAGGCCATTGTCACGCTTCTGGAAAAATCTGCTGATTCCGCAGGAAGTACTCATGAAAGATAAGCACAATTACGATCTTTTTGAGGCGACGGATCAATTTGATTACGCGCAGTTTCAGAAAATCTATGCAGGTGACTTGTATGCGGGTGTTGACGAAGTAGGCAGGGGACCCATTGCCGGGCCTGTTGTCGCCGCTGCGGTCATACTCGATCCCGCCAGGCCAATTGCGGGGCTTGCAGACTCCAAGAAGTTATCA
>JBFHPN010000636.1:0-1877 GCA_041592735.1 Oleiphilaceae bacterium
GCGTGAACACTTTTTTCGCCAGTAAATTGCCTTCAGCCTCTAGCGCCTCGATAACCACAGCATCTGCCTTGTAAACATGCAAACCAGCAAACTTTTCTACATCTGAGCGGAAATTGCCACCATCATCGACATAGTTGAGCGTTCCCAAGCCATATTTTTTACCGACATTAAAGTCGTCTACACCGTGATCAGGCGCAGTATGAACCGCACCGGTACCAGCATCTGTCGTGACGTGATCACCCAGAATGACCGGAACTTTCTTATTTAAGTAGACGGGATGGGTGAGTAATTGACCTTCCAGAGCCTGACCGGCACAGCGAGCCAGAACCTCAAACGCTTCCACACCATAGCGCTGCATGTTTTGATCTACCAGGGCATCCGCCATAATCAATAACTCCGGACCGGCCCCCGCATCACATTGCACCAGTGCATATTCGAGCCCTGCATTTAACGAGACGGCCTGATTGGAAGGAATAGTCCAGGGCGTTGTCGTCCAGATAACAACGGAGCATCTTTGCGCCAGTGCCGGCAGATTGAAGGCCTTGGCAATTGCGGTAACATCCGCGACTTCAAAACGCACATCAATGGCTGTCGATTGTTTTTCCTGATACTCGACCTCAGCCTCGGCCAGCGCGGAGCCACCCACCACACTCCAGTAAACAGGTTTGAAACCCTTTTGCAGGTGCCCGTTTTCAATAATTTTACCCAAGGCACGGATGATATCGGCCTCAAACTTATAATCCATGGTTAAGTAGGGTTTTTCCCAGTCACCAAGCACACCCAGACGAATAAAATCGGCTTTCTGACCTTCAACCTGTTTAGCCGCATATTCGCGGCACGCCTGACGAAACGCGGAAAATTCAACTTTCACACCGGCTTTACCCAGTTTCTTTTCCACATTATGTTCGATAGGCAGACCATGGCAGTCCCATCCGGGTATATAGGGTGCATCAAATCCACTCAGGCTTTTAGATTTGACGATAATGTCTTTCAATATTTTATTGACAGCATGGCCAATATGAATGCTACCGTTTGCATAAGGAGGGCCATCGTGCAAAATGAACTTTTCAGCACCTGCTCTTGCCTTGCGAATTTGTCCGTATAAATCGATCTCTTGCCAGTGGGCCAGCATAGCAGGTTCTCGTTGAGCCAGATTGCCACGCATTGGAAAATCGGTTTCAGGTAAGTTTAAGGTGTGCTTGTAATCACTCATATTGTTATCACTTTGCTGTTATTGATCTACTGATCAAAATAATGAATCAATCTCTCTAGACTTTTTGTTGGGCGAAATAGAGCCTTGCTGCTTCGCTATCCCGGGATATCTGTTGTTGCAAGGTTGAAATATTCTCAAAGCGCTGTTCTTCACGCAGCTTTTTATGAAACCTTACTTCAACGAACTCCCCATATAATTCACCCTTGAAGTTCAGTAAATGCACTTCTAGTGTCGGTTTAAACTGACCCAGGGTCGGCTTGCATCCAACATTTGCAACGCCGTTGACATATTTTTTCATCGATCTGATATAAACCGTCACTGCATAGACACCGGACAAGGGAGACGACACTCTTTTCAGATGAATGTTGGCAGTTGGATATCCGAGCTGCCTTCCCAGCTTCTGACCATGGGCAATGCGCCCGCATAAGGTATAAGGCCGCCCAAGCAGTTGTTCGACTTTTACGAATTCTGCCCGAGAGAGCAGTTCTCTTACCAGCGTGCTGCTGGCACGTTGATTGAAATCCGGTTCAGTAAGCTGTGTATCAGGCAAACTTAAGGCATCGGATTCGGCTGCCAGTACCGTTCGGTTATTTTCAACCGTAAACCCGAAAGACAAGGCCAACTCACATAAGAGCTTATAGTCACCCTGTCTGTCGCCACCGAA
>JBFHPN010000637.1:0-1870 GCA_041592735.1 Oleiphilaceae bacterium
CCTATTTACCTTATCTCGGTTCTGCCAGCCCTGGCCGTCTATTTACTGGCAGGTAAAGAAACGCTCTGGCTGACCGGCCTGCTGATTGCAACCCTTGGCGTTGTGCTGTTACAACATGCCATTAATTTGTTTAACGATGTCACCGACTGGGAACGGGGTGCAGATATCAATAAGATGAATTCCTGGGTTCGTTTTTATGATGGAGACACCCGCCCTGTGCAGCAGCAGGCTATCGTTAGTTTTAGCGCAGGGGCGATTCTCGGTGTGGTAGCGCTGTATTTAAGTGATCAGCTATGGGTCATGTTTATGGCAATGCCTCTGGTTGGGTTAGGCTACCTATATAATGCCGGTAAGTCACCGCTCTCCTATACCTCACTGGGTGAGTGGGTGACCGGTTTATGCTATGGCGGGGTATTTGTCGGATATTGGCTGGTAGCAGGGCTGCCATGGAATTGGCCTCTGTTCTTTGGGGCGCTTGCCATTGCGGCCTTGTCTATGTCATTACTACTTTCCCATCAGAGCCCCCAATTGGAAACGGATCGTCAGGTAGGTAAACAGTCATTTTGTGTACGCTATGGTGTAGAGATAACCGAGCAGGTTTCTATCTTGCTGTTTATACTGGCCATGATGTTCATTCTGACAGGGTGCATTCTCCAGCCTGCAAGCTCTGCGTTATGGTATGGGGTAATCGTGCCTATTGCCTGTTGTAGTTACTTTCTATTCAAACATAAACCTGACCCTAAGCGCATACTCATTCTTAGCAGCATGCTGTTATTACTAATGGTTTTGTTGGTTTTGTTTCTTAACAGTCAGGTTGTAAACAGCGGATGAAACATCGTTTAACAAACACTTTTGGTAAAAGTCGTGTGAGTGCTGAACAGCGTGAAGCGCTGATTCGAAGCGTGTTCAATCGCGTTGCCTCACGTTACGATCTGATGAATGACTTGATGAGCATGGGCACGCACCGCTTATGGAAGCGTGCACTTTGCAATGAGGTAAAAAAAACCTCAGGTCGGCTGCTGGTCGATCTGGCAGCCGGAACAGGCGATATCCCGCTGGCACTGAAGGATCACTACCCGGAGCGAGTCTTGATTGATCCATCAGAAAAAATGATGGAGGTGGCTGAAAAACGACTGGGCGCTTCGTGCAGATATCTCATTTCTGCGGCTGAAAAACTACCCTTAGCGGAAAACAGTGTAGATGTCTTAACGATGTCCTTCGGCATCCGCAATACGACTGACATCAAGCAATCTTTGCAGGAAATTGTCAGAGTCCTCAAACCGGGAGGCACATTTTTCTGTTTGGAATTCAGTACGCCTAAACCCTGGCTGGCGCCATTTTATAATGCCTGGTCCAGGCTGGTTATTCCCCGATTAGGCGCAACGGTCGCAGGGCATCCCGATGCCTATCGATACTTGATAGAGTCTATTCGTGAATTTCCCGCGCAAGAGGAAATGGCAGGCTTACTGCGCACGGCAGGTCTTCACAAAGTATCCTACACCAACCTGACATTTGGGATTGCCTGCATTCATCGGGGTAGCAAACCCTAGATCTATGGTTTTCTGCTGACAACCACTTTTTGGTAAAGTCCACCGAAGAAAGTGGTTTTATCCCAGTTATAGCGACTGCTATTGCTTGAAAAATCTTTTATTTCTTTTGTCCAAAATGCTTTGGCAAAAGGTTCCAAACGATTGAAGATCAAACTCATCAGCGGTTTGAGAGGATGTGCCCAATGAGGTTTGTGGTAGTCGACAATGACTAATTTGGCATTCTGGGGTAGCTGTTCAAGCAGGTTGTCGAGAATTTTTTGTTTATAGTCATCCGGCACTTCATGTAATAAAAAATAACTCACTATAACCGTGGTGTCGGA
>JBFHPN010000638.1:0-1869 GCA_041592735.1 Oleiphilaceae bacterium
CTCGAAAAAGAGTTTAGCTTTCAGTGGTGACTCGGCATAATCTGTCATCACTATATTTCTGCACAAATGAAAATCCAGGGTGTCGTTATATTTACCCGGCGGGTATTGATTAGCCCTGTTTCGTGTGTCGGAGATGCGTGTTTCCGATAGCGGGTGGGTTGATAAATATTCAGGGATGGAGTCTGACTGTGTTCTAGAGTTACGATACATCCGCTCAAACATACTGGGCATCGCAGTAGGATCAAAGCGAGACTGATACAATATTTCGACACCCAGTCTGTCGGCTTCCTGTTCATTTTTTCTGGAAAATCGCAGTTGCTGTTCAACGCTTAAGGCCTGTGTGCCCATTAGAGCAGCCATTCCAGCCTCTGAGCCGGTGGTGGCTGCCAGCACGACACTGGCGAGGAAACCCGCCAGCGTTAAGGGTGTTGAGATTTTCTGTTGCTCAAGTTGGCGTGCATAGTGGCGCTGGCTTAGATGCGCTAATTCGTGGGCAAGAACCGAAGCAAATTCTTGCTCATTGGTGCTATGAAGAAACAGGCCGGCATTAATACCAATAATACTGCCCGGAACGGCAAATGCATTGAGGGCAGGGCTGTCTATGATGACAAAACGAAAATCCCTGTCGATAACCTGAGAGTTTGGAGCGAGTGAATAAACAAGGTTAGCAAGATAGTTTTCAACCATGGCATTTCTGTAAGTGCGGGTCTGCTGTCTCAATGCTCTTAACCAGGCGCTTCCCAGTTGCTTTTCCTGCTCGATAGAGATCATTGAGGATGATGCATTACCCAGTGAAGGAATGTTGTCGTGTATGGCATCTTCTTGGGCTTTCAGGTTGAAAGCACATGCTAAAAGCATCAAGGTAATAAGAAGATGGCGGGCGCGTGTTCGAAATATCATTGGCGTAATTTGGCCTGATGTTTATGCAAAAAATAGTCTATAAATACTGGCAGTTAATTTGTTAAAAGGAAAGTGACAAGCTGGTAAATTTCTTTTAGGTGCGTTAGTTTGCCAAGATGTTATGCTTGTTAACAGGCATCATTCGTCAGCAAACTTTCCTGTCTAAATTACGAAGCATGTTTTTTCATTTCAGAGGTTAATAATGAAATATGATTACTTGCTTGATGCGACCGCAGAGGTCTGTCCGATGCCGCTGCTGAAAGCAAAGCTACAATTGAATAAAATGCTTCCAGGTGAATCACTCCGGGTGCTGGCGAGCGATGCGGCTTCTGTGAGAGATTTCGCTTCTTTTATATCTCTGGCTGGTCATCAATTGAATACTAATATCCTAAACTCAGCGGATGGTAGTGAGATATATGAATACATCATTATCAAGTGTCAGCCTGTAACGGAATCTTAATATGCTAAAGATACTAAAATCGTGGTTTGATCGTTATCTTTCTGATGAAGAGGCAGTAATACTTCTTGCTATATTCGGGGGAGGTCTTTTCTTTATTGTATCGTGGGGAGATATTCTCGCCCCGGTTATCGCCAGTATTATTTTGGCCTACGTATTACAAGGCCTCATTTCCTATCTAAAGGCAAAAGGGGTTAATCATATAGTCGCTATCTATTCGTCGTACTTACTCTTCCTCGGTGCGGTGGTTGGTTTCTTCTTTTCTATCATGCCTTTGGTCTGGCGGCAATTATCAGCGCTTATTCGAGATATGCCCGCTATTGTCACAAAATTAAAAAGGATGGTGTTCGAACTTCAGGAAGAATATTCCACTTTGATAACCTTGCAAGAGCTCGACACCATTATCCAGAAGCTAACTACAGAAATGGCCAAATTTGGTCAGTGGATGCTTTCTTTGTCGTTGGAAAGTTTACCGGTTTTTATAACGGCCATGATTTATCTGATTGTGGTGC
>JBFHPN010000639.1:0-1865 GCA_041592735.1 Oleiphilaceae bacterium
CAGTCACCATAATGCTGCTGAGAATCACCGATGCAATGGGAATACTGAGCAGAAACCATAACCAGGGCTGCTTGTACCAGGGGTTTACCGGTGGAGAATTAATAGTGTTTTGCATAAATCAATCCTGAATAAATTAAATAATGATAAAGGTAAAGTGTTCAGTATGAAGGCGATCCTAAAAAGCGGCTCTCACTGGAGGTTTTCAAAGCCGGATCGGTCTTGGACTCAATGCTGAATTCGATGTCATAGGTGGATTCCTTCATAAATTTAGGGTCGAGTTCGACGCTGGTAGGCAGTGTATAGATCTCGCCGGCCTGAACTTGAATGTCTGTTTTGGTGGAAATACGGATACCTTCGATACCCTTGACTGACAGCGTAAATGCCTGTTCATTATCCGTCATATTCATTACTTTTAAGGTATAGGAATTCTCGATCAACCCCATGCCGGTAAGCTGGTAGAGCGCACCTCTGTCACGAATGACATCCAGCTCCAAAGGAATGCGGGTGGCAAGTGCATATGCGAACGCGCCAATCATGGCGCTCAGCAACAAGCCGTAGGCAATCGATTTTGCTCGAAAAATGTGGCTGGTTTTGCCTTCCAGACGGTGTTCTGTGGTGTAGCTGATCAGCCCTTTGGGATAATCCATTTTTTCCATGATTGAGTCGCAGGCATCAATGCAGAGCGCGCAGCCGATACATTCATATTGGAGCCCGTCGCGAATATCAATGCCTGTTGGGCATACTTGTACGCACATACCACAATCAACACAGTCGCCGAGCCCTTGTTCTTGATAATCCGCATTACGTTTGCGGCTTCCGCGGGGGTCGCCACGTTCTTTATCATAAGAGACCACCAGCGTGTCTGCATCAAACATCACAGATTGGAAACGCGCATAGGGGCACATATAGAGACATATTTGTTCTCGCAACCAACCGGCATTGATATAGGTGGCGAGGGTGAAAAATCCTATCCAGAAAATGGCCCAGGCATTATCAAGCTTAAGGGTCAGTAAGTCCGGCACCAGCTCGCGCATGGGATAAAAGTAACCAACGAAGGTTAAACCGGGTGCAAACGCGACCAACAGCCATAAAAAATGCTTGGTGGTTTTTTTAAACACTTTGTTCGGGCTTAAGGCTTCTTTGTCGAGTTTAATGCGTTGATTTCGGCTGCCTTCAACCTTTTCTTCAATCCACATATAGATGAATGTCCAGGCGGTTTGAGGGCAGGTGTAGCCACACCAGACACGCCCGAATAATGTGGTCACAAAGAATAAACCATAGGCACAAATAATCAGCAGTATGGACAGCAGCACAAATTCCTGTGGCCAGAAGGTCATGCCGTAGATGTGAAATTTGCGTGCAGGTAAATCAAAATGGAGCAGTTGCTGGCCATCAATCGAGATCCAGCAGATCGAGAAGTAGGCCAGCATTAATAGCCATAAAGAGAATTTACGTATGCCCTGGAAGAAACCGGCGATCTGCTTGACATATATTTTTTTGCGAGACTCGTATAATTCTACGGTTTTTTTAACATCACCCTGTTGTGATTGTTGACCGTAAACTTCAAGTTTCTGTGTACCTGGCTCTATATTGTTTAGTGGAATTTTTTTCGACATAAGCGTCCACATCATTGACGAAAGAGAATTCTGTCCAGATAAAAGGCGTTTGTAATAATTAGTATGTCTTTTAGGTTTCCAGAGCTTAAAAAATAAAGCGCAGTTATCAGAAGTAAGCTCTATCCCTGATACTTGCGCTTTTAATGCTTAATGAACTAATTACTTAGCTTGAGATAAGCTGTATACATACGCAGTCAGAAGATGAATTTTCTCCTCGCTGAGCTTGTCTTTCTGAGCCGGCATCACACC
>JBFHPN010000640.1:0-1862 GCA_041592735.1 Oleiphilaceae bacterium
CACCCGATATTCGGTACCTCTGACTGCCGCCACGGCTGAAGGCGTGAGCGTTTGAAAACGACTGCGCGGTTCACGCTTGATGACTCGGGTTTTTACAGTCCCCCGCTTTAGTCGCAAGGTGCTATCGACCATTCCGTTCATTTCAAAATTAGACAAGGCATCCAGCTCTAATTCTGAATCAGGCTCAAGCAACAAATGGCTTCCATCCGCAAAGGCCAAGGTCAAACTACCTTTACCCGTTCTTATTCGTGTGCCAACCGATAATTCCATTCCCGCTTCTAAATTTTTTTCCGCTTCATCAGGACGCTGAAAAGAGGCCTCACCCTGCACGTAACTGACAGTGACAGTAGCCGGGGGAACCTTTAACCAGGCAACCGGCACCCGTATGCGCGTACCTGGAGGAATGGCTCTGTCTTTAGCAATATTGTTGATCAACCCCAGCTTTTGCCAGCAAAGCGGTTCGTTGGTATATTCACGACACAGCGTCCATAAGGTGTCTCCGGGGCGCATGGTATAGACCCAGTCGGCTGCATTCACCGGCTTACTGAACAACACAGACAGTAGCATAAGCCATAGATAAAAAAACAGATAAGTACGTTTGTGATGAGTGTTCACGCAATAAAATCCCCATCGGTAATCTGCGCATCAAGATAGCCTGCTGCAGTATTCACATGATGCAATATTCTCATGTTGCAACCTTCTCGAGTCTGTAACCATGCTGAAATATGGTCGTAATCCGGTACCCCATTTCCGGGCTGATGTTTAAACACCGGCGTACTTTGCTGACATGCATATCCACAGTACGCGTGTTTATATCGGCATTCACGCCCCATACCTGCTTTAATAAATATTCTCGGGAAAGCACCTGCCCTTCATGTTTAAACAATTCATAAGCAATGCCAAATTCTTTTTGCGTCGTCTTTACGACGGCACCATCAATACGTATTTCTTTTTTGAGTGTATCAACGTCAATATTGGCTATTGTCAGCACATCCTGAGCTGTCTGAATACCGGCACGTCGGCGTGCAGCCTCGATTCTAGCCATTAATTCTGCTTGTCTGAGCGGTTTGATCAGATAATCATCCGCACCATTATTCAGGGCATTCACAATATCCGACTCGGCATCACGCTGAGTCGTAAAGATCACCGGCAGATTTTGCTTTTGCACGACCCTAAGTTGACGCAATACATCAATGCCGGTTTGATCCGGCAGCTCCCAGTCGAGTATGGCAAGATCAAATACATCGCCTTTAAACGACTTTAAAAAGGACTTGCCATTGGCTTCATGCATCACCGAAAAACCTGCATCCTTTAACCAATTGCAAACCAGCTCTGCTTGCTGGGGATCATCTTCCAATAGTGCAATTTTCATTTTTCTACTCTTCAAATAGCCGTTTTCGGCACATAAAGGGCGCCAGAAAAAATCTGACAAGCCCCCTCAAATATCAGTAATAACAAGGGTTCAACGCTGTTCTGACAAAATTTACACTTGTAAAGCCGTGTAAAGGAATCGGCTCAAGTAAAGATTTGTGTTCTTTTTTTACTTAAGCTTAGCGCCAAGTTAAGTCACAAGAAAGGACACAGTCATGAACCATAAACAAAAAATTAAATTGCAGCAAGCAAGCAAGATTAGTCAGCAGCAAAAAACGCCTGCAGCAAAAGCTACCAGCTGGGAGATGAACGCAGAAGATGCACTCAAAGTTGACTACGTGAACCGCAAACAACCATTTTCCACACAAGCATGACCTGAGCGATTAACACCCAACAAACACTTAACTTTATCTTTACAACTAGCACAACTTTCATAAATAAACTGGAGTATTAAACATGAAAAAATCAATTTTACTGGCCTGTCTTAGCAC
>JBFHPN010000641.1:0-1859 GCA_041592735.1 Oleiphilaceae bacterium
CCGCCAGAAAAACGTATCGTTTATGCCGATAAACTTGGTACTGGCGAAGAGTTACCCAAAGCAAAAGTTACCTATGATGATGCAAAAGTGACTGTGAATAATTTAATGGAGAATATGCGTTTTGGGCGTTCAGTCAATGTCAAAGAAAGTAGCGCGGCGGTTGACCATATCGTCGATAGTGTTATCCGAAATCAGGATGCATTGCGCTGGCTGACAAAAATAAAGCACAAAGATGCCTATACCGCTGAACATTCACTGAACGTCTGTATTTTATCTGCAACCTTTGCGCGATTTCTGGGGCACGATGAAACGGAAATTCGAAGAATTGCAATGAGCGGTTTACTACATGATGTCGGTAAATCGAAGGTTCCGGTAGATATACTCAACAAAAGCGGCCGGCTGACGGCAGATGAACTGAATATCATGAAAGAGCACACGTCTTTCGGCAAAGATCTCCTGCTCTCTATTGGTCAAGCTGACAGAATTGCCGTTGACGTCGCTCATACACACCATGAACGTTTGGATGGCAGAGGATATCCAAGAGGCTTAACGGCTTCTCAGATACCTTATTATGCCAAGATTATTGCACTGGCCGATTGTTACGATGCTATTACCAGTAGCCGCTGTTATGACGGGGCTCGTGCTTCAATGGAAGCGCTGGATATTATTTATAAATGTCGTGGTGTGCAATTTGATAAAGAACTAGCTATCGATTTTATTAAATGCATTGGTATTTATCCGCCAGGCGCCATTGTGGAATTAAATACCGGAGAGGTTGGCATCGTGATTTCTGCAAACTCAGAAAGCAAACTCCGCCCTAAGGTATTGCTGGTAAGAAATAAAGATAAAAAGATCATCAGTGAAAAATCTGTTGATTTGAATAGCGATGAATATCAGCAGAAAATAAAGATCGCCCGTGAATTGCCAGATGGCTCCTTCGGCGTCCATTCTCGCGAATACCTTTCAATGGGAGCCGTCATGGATATTATGAGGAACAATCATGGTTAATGATCAGCCCCTGGATAAACGCCAACGCGCTCGATATCTATGTGATGAATATTTTTCGTCGTGTATTTTCATTTCTAACAATGAGGAATTTGAAGTAACTGCTATCGATTTCAGCAAAGAGGGCATGGGTTTTTTCTCCACAGATCATATTCCTGAATCTGGCAGTGTCACTGTTTGCTTTATCTATCGCAGCCCTACACTTGCGCTTGAGTTTAATGCTTTACCCTGCACGATTGTATATAGCAATCAAACAGAGGTGGGTACACAGTTTGGCGTTCGTTTTGAAATTGATCAATTACCCCTGCAGGATAAATTTGCACTGGAAGAAATTGAATCAAGCATCGCCCTCCTCGATGACCCAGAAGATCGCTACCATTTATTTGGTGGTGAATAAGGTAAGCTAAGCACGCGATGGCTTATGGCCATAATTCAATACCAAATTCATTCAGCATCTGCCCCGTTTCAGCAATAGGCAAGCCTACAACGTTTGAATAACTGCCGCTTAGGTGCACGACAAATAGCCCGGCTTTCCCCTGTATGCCATAAGCGCCAGCCTTACCAAACGGCTCGCCGGATTGTACATATTTATTGATAATCGTGTCTGACAAGCGACAGAAAACGACATCGGTGGCCACAACTCTGGATTCAATTCGGGTGCCATCCTGATGCTGACTGGCAAGCGCTATACCTGTTAGTACCTGATGCGTACAGCCTGATAAGAGGCGAAGCATTTTTGTTGCATCTTCGCTATTTTCCGGCTTACCCAGAATTTGATTATTTATCACTACCGTTGTATCAGCCGCCAAGACAACCATTTCCGGATGGCTTTGAAGGGCTGACAATGCTTTTTC
>JBFHPN010000642.1:0-1852 GCA_041592735.1 Oleiphilaceae bacterium
GGTAAATTCAATGATCTCGTTCAAAGCGATTGGAAAACACTTACTGCCCCAAGTAAAAACAAGCACAAAGAGCCTCTTCTAAAAAACTGGCAACAACTCAAACTGGCTCGCTATTTATTTGAAGAGGCCATACAATCCGGGCAGCAGCAAAAAGCCGACTATTACAGAAACTTTTTAAGCAAGGACTCAAATCATGACAAATGCACCTGATATCAACATGAATCCGGATGAACTTTATCTTGAAGAAGTGTTTACGGACAACAAGGTTGGCAGTATTCGCCGAATGATGCCTGTGACAGCCTCCGGCGAACCGGATACCACCAGGGAAACACTCTACATTGGCAGCACTCAAATGATGACACCTGCAGGCCCATTACCCTTGAACTTCGAACTGACCGGAACAACCCTTGGCGAAGCAGCTCTAAATTTTGGAGATGCCGCGCAAAAGGCACTTGAAGAGACCATGAAAGAGCTCCAGGAAATGCGTCGCCAACAAGCCTCTCAAATTGTTATTCCGGGTCAAGGTGGTGGCAGCCAGATCCAGATACCCTAACGCAACAGTTGAATGCTTCACGCCTTCACTATGTTCATCAGGCTTACACCAGCTGAATTGCCAAACTAAATGGAACCACCATGATCATCGTTCATCATCTTAATAACTCCAGATCTCAACGCGTACTTTGGTTACTTGAAGAGCTGGGCCTGCCTTATGAAATAAAACGCTATGAGCGGGACCCTAAAACAATACGTGCACCCAAAACACTTCGGGACGTGCATCCTTTAGGTAAATCTCCCGTCATTACAGATGGAGATATCAATGTCGCCGAATCAGGTGCAATCATTGATTATTTGGTCAGACGATACGCTAAAGACCGACTTATCCCCCAATCGGACGACAGCGCAGCGTTCAGAGCGTATCAATATTGGATGCATTATGCAGAAGGCTCACTGATGCCACCCTTGCTTATGCGTATGCTTTTTGAAAAAGTAAAAACCAGCCCTATGCCATTCCTGATTAAGCCCGTCGCCAAAATGATTTCGGACAAAGTACTCCAGACTTTTATTAACCCCGAAATCAAATTGAACATGGGATATGTGGAGTCCTATCTTGGCGATCATGAATGGTTTGCCGGAGATCACTTAAGTGGTGCAGATTTTCAGATGAGTTTTCCACTCGAGGCCAGTGTCGCCACCGGAACGGTCAACAGCCGATACCCGAATATAGTTAACTATGTTAAACGTTTTCAAACCAGAGAGGCTTATCTTAACGCTCTCGAAAAAGGCGGTGATTATGCCTATGGACCGGTTAACAACCCGTAGATTTGATCCCTTCATAAGATTATTCATTCCGCGCAATTAGCGGTGCTTAAGCAGCACAACTATTTATAGCTCTTGCCGGAATGGCTAAGATATCGCAAAAAATGCTGTTATAAGAGAGTATTAAAGTAATGACGTATGCACTTGGTCAACGTTGGGTGAGCCAGACAGAACCCAAATTAGGACTCGGTTTGATCACAGAGTTTGCCAACAGGCGCCTTACCTTGTCTTTTCCTGCCGCCGGGGAAAGCCGAACATATGCGGTGGACCAGGCGCCAATCAGCCGCATCATCTACAAGGCCGGAGATATCATCAGTAATCATGATGAACAACATTTTCTGATTCTCTCAGTAGCCGAAAAGGGTGCACTCATCGAGTATCATGTGCACGCAAGCGAAGACCCCTCACAAACAAGAACATTAAGCGAAGTTGAGCTCAATTGTTTTATTCAATTCACCTCACCATTACAGCGTTTGATGAGTGGTCACTTTGACCGCAACCGTGCATTTCGCCTGCGCTATGAAACACTGCAACA
>JBFHPN010000643.1:0-1848 GCA_041592735.1 Oleiphilaceae bacterium
CCCAGGCAAAATTTGGCCCAATCTATCTGGAAGGCCTGGAAACCGTGAATGAAAGCTACCTGCGCTCTTTTATTACTTATCAGGAAAACGAATGTTTTCATCGCGATAAGGTACACAACACACGCCTGGCATTACTGCGCAGCAATCTGATAGCGAATGCCGGTATTGAGATCGGGCCGGTTGAGGATGGCTTGGTGACCACTCGTTTTATTCTCAGCGAGCGTCATCACCGCACACTAAAAGCAGGTATTGGCTTTAGTACAGATGAAAACTTTTATCTGACTGCAGGATGGGAACATCGCAATATACGGGGTTCTGGCGAAAAGTTTCAGTTGAACACCCGGCTTTCAGAATTCAGGCAGGCATTGGCAGGTGAATTTTTTATTCCGAATTTTTACGCGCATAACAAATCGCTTAGTCTTTATTCAGAGGTTTTACAGGAAGATTTAGATGCCTACCAGGCGCTGGCGTTGAAATCGGGGATGAAAATTGGCTTTAACCGCAACGAACACTTGTACTATTCTGCAGGAACAGAGTTAAAAATCAGTAAGGTAGAAGATGAAACGACGCGCGAAGGTTTCCACTTGCTCTCCTTTCCTGTCAACGCTCAGTGGGATAAAACAGACAGTGTTCTCGACCCGTCAGAGGGTTTCCTGGTCAGTTCCGAAATAAGACCTTATGTCAATCTGATCAATACCGATACCCGCTTTCTCAAATCCATTCTTTCGGTTTCTGCCTATCATACTTTCGAGAACGTGTTACAACCTACACTGGCCGGCCGTTACAGCCTCGGCTCCATTCTCGGCGAAAGTGTCATGAATATTCCAGCGGATGAGCGATTTTACGTTGGCGGAGGCGGTTCCGTCAGAGGTTATCCCTATCAATCTTTAAGTATTTTAAATGGTGATGACCCGGAAGGCGGTGCTTCCTTTCAGCAAATTAATACCGAAATGCGGATTCGCGTTTACGATGATTGGGGCTTCGCTGTTTTTGCCGGAGGCGGGTTTGCTTTTGCCGATGCGACGCCTGATTTCAATGCAAGCTTACTCTGGGGTGCCGGTGTGGGAGTCCGCTACTACACCAGCTTTGCCCCCTTGCGCATGGACCTGGCCTTTCCTCTTAACCGTCGTAAAGATTATGATGACAACTTTCAACTCTATATCAGTATTGGACAGGCTTTTTAATTGACTACCCAGCCATCATCAACACCTGTGGGCTCACGCTACAGACATTTAATGACGCTATTCAAATACAGCATGTATTCAGTTGCTACCTTCCTGGGTGGGCTGATTCTTATATTAGTGTTACTTATCGGCACCGCAACAGGCCGAGAATGGCTTATTGCTACCGCACTGCCTGCCCTGCTTTCACTGGCTTCGATAAACCTGGACATTGATCAGGTCAGCTCACCTTCTCTGTCACGCTTGTCAATCAACACCCTATCGCTCAGCGTGGATGAAGAAAAACTCCTGAGCACCGAAGGCTTTTATTTAGAGATAGATGCTTCTGAGCTAAAAGAAAAGCGACTAGCTATTCGAGAGCTGAAGACCTCTAAATTTGAACTGAATCTGGATGCCCTGGCATCAGACGACAAGTCCGATACAGACTTCGATATCGAAGAAGCACTGAATCATTTGTTTCCGCTCAGCATTCAGCAATTTAGCATCGCACAACTCCAGCTTACCGGTTCTGACATCGAACTGCCGGCGTTATCCCTTAATGGGAAAGGTGCCTTAATGTGGGAGAACATCACCTTTGAGGCGGATTTAACTGTCAACTGGCAAGCGACGAACACACCGGCACTTCAGTTGAATGCACGCCTTAATGAACAACTGAATGGCCAGCTTA
>JBFHPN010000644.1:0-1816 GCA_041592735.1 Oleiphilaceae bacterium
AGATACCTGGCATTATGGTATTGGTTTGATCCATCATGTTAACTCACGTTTGGATGTTCGTTTTGGTTTAGAGTTAAGAACGTCGCCAGTAGGTAAAGATGTGTTTGGTCCAATTCCACTGGGCGATATGAAAATGTGGGGTACCGGTTTCGGCTACAAATGGGACAAACGTACCGATGTTGGTTTCAGTATGTTCTATATGCAATCTACTGACTATATTCCTTCAAATACCAGTTGTAACCTTAACTGTACTAATTTAACCAACGTAATCTACAACCCTTATGCGGGTCTGGATGTTAAATTTACCACCCGGATTTATGGCTTGGGTGTTACCTTTAATCGCACATTCTAGGTAAAAAAGATGCTGACATTTTCGATCAGAGTCAATCCGGGCAGGACGCTCAATCGTAATTGTTTGACAGGGTTAAAAACCTGTGTATTTTTAGTGAAGGGTGCAGGTGTTCAGGCTGCTTCGGTGCTTTTCTTTTTATTGATATCTTTAAGCAATAGTGCGTTCGCAGAGAGATATTCCGTAGAAAAAGATAGTTTTGGTAATTATTCAGCAAAAAAAGTAGAGTCACTCTCCGTTGAAAAAACGGAAGCTGATCATGATCAACATGACGAAAAGGTTGAGGTGATAACTACGCCTTCGACTAGCGAAACTAAGGAGCAGCTCGAGGACCAGGCTGCCTCTTCTGAGCATGTATCCTCTTCTGAGCATGTATCCTCTTCTGAGAAAAAACCGGTCTTATCTAGCACTACTCCCTCCGAGATTAAACCCGATAATGATGATGCAGAACCCAGGAAGCTAAGTATTTTTGAGCAGAAGTATATAGAGGCAGAGCTGGCTGAGCGAAAGCGCATCCTTAATGAGTTAAAAGCATCCTCGGCGACTGGCTCGGATTATGATGCAACCGAGGTCAATCCGGATGAGTTCATCGATTCTGAGTCATTACTTCGTTCTGGTGCACATGCAGAAAAGGAACGTTCGCCTTACTATGTCACCGTCGATGCAGATGGAACCCAGCGAACTGTTTTTTATGACCCGGAGCAAATAAAGGAAATTCTTTTTCACGAGCGCAATCAGAAAATTGAATTTACCAAAGCAGAGATATTTATGAAGCCTGAGTCTGAACTCGTGCTTCCGCCAACGGCAGATCCCAAAGCAATCAGTATCTTAAGTGGTGGTAAAGGCTCATTTATCAGCCAATTTGAGACCTTTGCTGAAAAATGTTGTGCTCAATTACCTAATATTGAAACGCCTGCTATCTCGCTCGGCAATTACCATTACTTTGTATTGAATGACGATAGTTTGCCCTACCGTTTTGCAGAGGGTGACAGCCGTTTTCTTTTACTAAGTCTTCCTGATCTTAATCAGGCTGAGTTTCCCTTAAGGATAAGAACCTTTATTCGCCGCTTTTCTAAACAGAATATAGATAAGGGTGTGTTCTTTCCTCAATTAATTACCTTGGATAAGGATAAGAAGCCTCTAAGAATGTTTAGTGGGCCTTTGTTAAAGTTTCAGGATGAAACATGGACAAAGCATGCCTATTTGCAGGGGATCTTTCCCTTGAGCCAATCTCGTGAGCTTGATGAGCGCTATTTGTTGATTAATACCACTCGTGAATTATTAGCCTCTTCTTCCACGATAGAAATTCCTGCAAGTGAAGATGGGCCTGCCAAAACCGTCGTTTTGAAGCATATGAATGAGGGCTCCTTCGAGGTAGAAATTTTGCAATAAGCCCTGCAAGGTCTTGATCATTTATTTGATTGCAGTATAATGCGCGCCATTGTGCCAGTGTGGTGAAATTGGTAG
>JBFHPN010000645.1:0-1794 GCA_041592735.1 Oleiphilaceae bacterium
ACTCGAGTTTTCTGATCCGAATAATGAACGCCTGCTCGGCCATCGAGCCGGTGAAGTGATTATCAGCCCTTTAATGCTGAGCCATCTACTGGTACATGTCGCCCTGAGACGGGAATTATTAGTCGCCATCGACGACTTGTTCAGCGCCGGTGGCCCAGAGATCAGTTTCCGCAGCCTAGATGAATATCAGCTGGCTCCCGGCACGCACAACTTTAACACAATACGCCAGTATGCCTGGTGCCAGGGAGAAACCGCGCTGGGAATTTACTATTCAAGCGCCAGACAAACCAATACAAATACTGTTCTGCTCAATCCCGGCCTGAACACGGCACTCAATCTGGCTGCCGATGATTTAATTGTCGTCATTGAATCCTATCCAACAAAAAACGACTGACTTAGTGCTCTGTAGATGAATCATTCCAGCCAGAATGATTCAGACCGTATTTTTCCAAAATTTTATTGTAACGGCCACTTTCTTTTAGCCTGACTAAACCTGCATCCAAGGCGTCAGCCCAGGTTTTACTATGTTGAGACTCCAATGAAAAAGCAATAAAGACTTTTTCAACCCGATTCAAACAGCCCGCCACTTTAATTGACTCATTTAAACCTAAACGATTCAGTTCATGAGCAATCACAGCTTTATCCTCTGCAAACGTATCAATCCGTTTCAAGGTTAACAATTTAAATAATCGCGCATGCGTATCTTTCCCGGCCACGGTTATCACGCGCTTGGTGTTTTTATTCTCTTTTACCCAATCATCCAAAGGGTCAGGCACAAAGCCGTACTCATTTATCCATCCAAACACTTTAGCGTCTAATGATGCAACACCCTGATATTGCCATTCGTCAATAGCGCGTTTATAAAAACATATTTGCGATTCACCCAAAGGCGTCTTGGGGAAATAATAAAGATGCTTGCTTTTTTCGGTATAAGCCATACCCACAACCCCATCCAGCTCACCTGCCTGCACCCGCAGCTTGGCTCTGGCCCAATTCATCGTTTGGTAATGTAAAACATAACCTGACATCGACAAAGCTTCTTTCGCCAGCTCAATCATAACCCCTTCAAACTTTGAGTCTGGCGCACAATTATAGGGGCACCAGGGGTCTGCCGCGATATGAATCGAGGCGTCCTGCCCCCTACTTGTAGCACTGAATACAAGGACCCATGCCACTATCAGCAGTGTTCGCATTATGAGATTCCTTGTAAGATTAATCACGATTGATACCAAGCTCTGAAAATGATCGGATACATGCTCAAGGGCCATGTTAACAGGAAAAAGAAAACATTCTTTCAAGAACATAGCAAGGATTATACATCAAACTCTGCGGAATATTAGACACAGATTGCATCATCAGGACTTGCCATTATAGACGACTGGTCGTATTATGACTTTCATGAAAACAAATGCACTCAAAACCAAAAAAGCTGAACTTACCCGAACTGCCTTACTGGAGGAGGGAATACAGCAACTTTCAGAGCATGGCTACCATGGCACAGGCATCAAACAAGTACTTGATGCTGTCCAGGTACCTAAAGGCTCTTTTTATAATTATTTTGGCAGCAAAGAAGCCTATGTTGCCGAAATCATCATGGAATACAATCAACAGGCTCTTAACCTGTTCGATGAATTTATTGCGCATTCCTCACTGCCCGCCCATGAGCAACTCAAAGCCATCTATGACTTTATGCTTAACAAACTGCTGGCGAGCCACTGCCAGAGAGGCTGCCTTATCGGCAGTATTGCCGCAGAAATCGGCAATCGCTTCGAACTCTGCCAGCAAGCCATGCAA
>JBFHPN010000646.1:0-1790 GCA_041592735.1 Oleiphilaceae bacterium
GAGACATTAAATGATAAGCAAACCTTCAATGCCTAGCAGGTAAATTTATTCTGATTCAAAGAGCAGAGATGTAATTTCTAACTATAATTAACAAAGTGATGACCCAGTCGTGACCTCTGAATAACTTCGTATAACTATAGCTATTACCTTAATCGGCTCTCAAAACGCTTATGACCGAAAGCAGCATGCCCAAAAGTGCCCATGACTGGGCGCAGTTTCTGAACCGTAAAATTCTCCCGTCCCCATTCAGGGTTGGGGAGTTAGTGCTTAAAACACTTACGAAAGAAACACCGTCCTATGCTCAGCTGGCCAAGATTATTAACCGCGACCCCATCTTGTCGCTGAGCGTTATGACCAAAGCCAAACTGCTTGCCCTGGAAGTCTCCGACGCTAACAGGGCAGAATGTAAATCAGTGGCTCACGCACTCTCTCTGATTGGCCTGGAAGGCCTTCATGAAACCATTTCAACCCTTCCCAAAAAACCTATTTCACCCAAGAATATTACCAGCTTTTACTATCTGCGCAGCCTCTCAAACAGCTTATATGCCGCACACCTGGCGCAAGCCATTTCAGAACGTAAACATAAAGGCAATGCGGAGGACATCTACTGGTCTGCCTTATTTTTTGCTGCACCCAACTGGTATATGTGGCGCTATGCAACACCCGAAATGCGCCTGGTTCGTTATGCCATTCGCTCCAACTATAAACTCCCGGAAATCGCTCAAACTGAAGTTCTTGGAGACACATTAAACAAGATTACTCAAACAACTGCCAAATCACTGGCGCTACCCGAAATGGCTCAGGAATGCTATCTCAAAGCTAACCAGCTTAGTTTCAAAGAATGGGTCAAGATCGCTCACTGCGTTGACGAAAGCGGCATTATCGGTACTGTTGATGATCTCGGTTTAAAACTTAAAATGCAAAAACCTCACTTTATTGTGATGCTGGCCAATCTGGTTGCACACTACGCCTCCTATTGCTGGTATTCGCGAGCCACACTCAGAGCACAGCGTATACTGGCAGTTTATCTTAACTGTTCACTCAGCGAGGCAGTAAGTTTTACCCATCAAGTAGCCGCCAACATGTCACGTAAACATGCCTTGCCTGGCTTGATGTCGCCGGCAGCCAAATTAATCATCCCACCCAGAAAACGTATCAAAGTGAAACAACAGAAAAGCCTGGATGCCTTTCAGCAAAGTCAGTTTGATACACGTGTTCTTCCAGCGGGCGTCACTGGCATAGCACTACCAGAAAACGTCATACCGAAAGCCAAGCCAGAAGAACACCCAAGCGGACATCATGCGACACCAGCTGATGCAGCACGGGAACGCGAAACGGACCAACTAGACAAACCTCTTGAAAAGGACCAAACTTCAGGAGACAAAAATACCACGGCCCCCAGTCCGTCAACCCTTACTCAGGAAGATACGTTTATCGACGCGAATAACAGTGACAAACCAACAGCCTCCAATCTGGAAGATCGTCGCATACTTCCTAGTGAAACCAGGATTAGCAAGGCGCCACCAGAAGAACCTCGCACCAGCCCTCTGCTGGAAGAGCTGACTGAAATCTTATTAAAACACCCCGATGAATTTCATGACTTCCATGAACTGATGAATGCAGCAACTCAGGGCATTGCCTATGGCATTGGTCTGAAACGCGCCTTTGTGGCATTAGTCAATAAGGATATCAGCCGGCTAAAAACCTATTATACGGTGGGTTGCCGGGAATCTGAGGCCATTAAAAACTTCGATACGACTATTTTTTCAGACACCATTTTCCGCAAACTC
>JBFHPN010000647.1:0-1784 GCA_041592735.1 Oleiphilaceae bacterium
AAGCAAAGACGCTTGATATTGACACCAAAGATTGGCTAAAAATTGAGACCATAGTTTGTCCAAAAAAGATGAGTAGACGGCCTTGTTGAGTAGCGACGGTTAGGGTCTGCTCATACGCCAAAGCAGACCTTGGAGATGTTGGTAGATTGCGCTCTAACTACCAAGTGTTCCTTTTTGGCGATCCTCTTTTCCATGCCAGATCTTCAAGATAACGATCTGATTTGAAACCAACCGGTAACGCACTACGTAGTCTCGTGCAACCAATTCACGGAAGTCTTCCAGACCTTCTATTGGCATCCCCATGTTGGGCTGATCAACAAGCGCCAGGATATTTTGTTTAAGCTGAGTGCTGAATTTCTGTGCGGCTTGTGGATTTTTAATTCGAATAAACTCACGAAGACGAACTAAGTCTTGTGTCGCTGTAGCGGTAAAAGTCAGCTTCATTTAACTGGTGGTTCCTTCTCTTCTTCCGACCCCCAACTATCCAACCAATCCATCACTTTCTCACCATCGACAACACGCCCTGCGTGGTAGTCCTCCCAGGCTTCTAGTGTTTCTTGGTTTCTTTGCTGTTTAAGCTCTTCTCTCGCCAGGTATTCTTTAACCGCATTTTTAATTATCCAGCCTTTACTACGCTGAAGCTGTTCTGCAGTCTGCTCCAAACGGTGTAACAACTCATCTGGCATTCTTACACTTGTCATCCCCATTGCATTTACCTCTATGTAATACTATGAATTACATTGCATTATAGTTCTGTCCACACAGGATTGCACCCAGGAATTATCGGAACGAGCACAAAGTCATATCCTGCAAGGAAGATTAGCCCTATGAATTTATTCCGGACAGTAGTGCGCCTGCGCGGGAATGACGAGGTGGCGTCGGGAATGACGGAGGGGTGGCGGGAATGATGACCTGGGGTGCGCGTTAATGTCCGCAATGGCGTATAAGCAGACCCAAATTCATTCATAGCCTTATGTCCAACCTTCAATGGCTTCTGCCATAAAAGTCCAAAAAATACCCGAGTCGAACAAGGATAGGTCACATATACAACCAAGCTTGTCCGAAACGGAAAATCTTTCTTATCAATAACCGATTTATTCACTCTCCCTTCAAATTGAAAAAAATAACCCTTTTTTAAATCTGCCCCGTTTATAGCCTTGAACATTGTTTCTCTAACCCTGAACAAAGGAATTTGCAATGAACCTTAAACCCAAATACTCGCTGCCCATTTTAATTTCGGCCCTGATCGGGTGCACGTCTGATCACACCATCACGCATAAACAGCCCGCCATCGAGTCTGATGTTAGCCAAACACAGACACAGCCTCTTGAAGATAACTCGGCCGAATATGATGAAATTGAACCCACGATCACAAGGCATGCTCAGGAATCAATGGCAAAAGAAGCTAAACTGGCAGCCTCGAGCCTGGCGATTGGAAGACAAGAGCTTGGCAAACACAAAAGCGCTAAAGTTGCGCATGAAATGGCCTATCTTCCATCTCCCGATTTTGTGAACCCGGCTATTACTGTCGATACACAAACGGCTTACTATCAGGAACAGGGCCGTGAACAGTATGCTGCCATCAATCATCATCCAGTCAAACTTGTTAGCAGCGATCCGGTTTCAACCTTCAGCATTGATGTGGATACAGGCAGTTATAGTAATATCCGCCGGATGCTGAATAACGGGGCACTCCCACCCGTTGATGCTGTGCGTATCGAAGAGATGATCAATTATTTTGATTATGCGTATAAGGTACCAGAAGACAGCAACGAACCTTTCAG
>JBFHPN010000648.1:0-1777 GCA_041592735.1 Oleiphilaceae bacterium
TCTATTCCTTACGCTATAGAGTTCACAGCTAAAGGGACAGTAAAAGCAGCGGATATAACTAAGAACCTAAGTAATAACGCAGCGGAAGCTATCGTTCAGGTTAAAGATATTTACGATAGATCTAATGAAGCTAAAGAGTTTCCTGTTATTGTGGAGCAATTAGCTGAAACAGTTAAAGCTTCTGAAGTGGAAGATACTCAAGAAGTACCGGGTAAGGCCTTTTCAAGTTTTGCAATGGCATCCCAAGTGCCAGAGACCATCATAATCACCGCAAATTCACCTCCTAGCACTGTCATTCTACTATCGATGATGTTGCACTGATTCGTCGAACAGGCGCGTGCCAATTTATTAACTATCCCGGGTTTATCTGTGCCGATACAAGAGATGACCAGGTAGTTGGATTTAATCTCATTAGCGCTCATGTGTTATGCCTTTTAAAAAATAAGAAAAAAAAGTGGGTTTCGGGTCTTAATTGTTATGAATTTCTATTAGTGTGATGAAGGCGGCTTTAATGCTGGCCTCTAACCATGTTAGTACGCTTTGGCTCTTATTTTATGCTCTTTTCGTTGTCGTGTGTTTTGTTGCTATATAGTAAGCCAAGTTCTCTTGTTTAAAAACCTTTGCGGCATTAACATACGCGATTGTTTTAATTATGTTTGTATTGCATGTGATAGGGGTCAGATATCCCAACTGTTGAAACATGCGTACTTTGGAGTTTTCTATGATTACAGGCAGCATTGTAGCGCTTGTTACCCCAATGTTTGAAGATGGCAGTCTCGATTGGGGCAGTTTGGATGGTTTACTGGACTTTCATTTAACTCATGGCACCAATGCCATTGTTGCTGTCGGCACCACAGGCGAGTCTGCCACACTGGACCCTGCTGAGCACTGTAAGGTGATCGAGCATGTTGTAAAAAAAATCGGTGGTAAAATTCCCGTGATCGCAGGTACAGGTGCAAACTCTACCACTGAAGCTATTGAATTAACGCAGGCTGCCAAGAATATTGGTGCCGATGCGTGTTTGCTGGTGGCACCTTATTACAATAAACCTACCCAGGAAGGGCTCTATCTGCATCACAAAAAAGTTGCAGAGACGGTTGATATTGAGCAGATACTATACAATGTTCCGGGTCGAACAGCGGTAGATATGCACAACGATACAGTGCTCAGGCTTGCTGATATCCCTAATATTTGCGGCATAAAAGATGCGACTGGCGATATTCCCCGTGGTACACGCTTGATCGAACAACTCAAGGGTAAGATCCCGGTATATTCAGGTGATGATGCGACGGCCTATAAGCTGATGCTTGCTGGCGCCAAAGGTAATATATCTGTCACAGCAAATATTCTCCCTAAGGAGATGAGCCAGCTTTGTGCATTGGCCATGGCGGGTAAAGCTGAAGAAGCCGAAGCATTGAATGGCCTGTTGGCCGAACTGAATCAGTGCCTGTTTGTCGAGGCAAACCCCATTCCTGTCAAGTATGCGCTTAATAAAATGGGCATGATGCCAACCGGTATCAGGCTGCCATTAACACCGTTAAGTGCATCATTTCATGCAAAATTGGATCAGGCGCTGAAAGCGAGAAACTTAATTTAATGAAATATTCTGTTTTTTTAATGGCGTTGATACTTCAGGGTTGCGGGTTAATTCAGGATCGTTCCTCTGAGTATGCTCGCGCCCCTGTTTCCAAGCCGATAACCATTCCTGCTGAGTTGTCTGATAATAAAGTACAGTCCCAGTATCCAGTGCCCGAAATAAGTAACAGGCGCCCGATCA
>JBFHPN010000649.1:0-1758 GCA_041592735.1 Oleiphilaceae bacterium
AGAACAAATTGATTTACTGGAAAGCAAATTACTGCCTCACCTTAACGAAGCCAAACCTGTTCGAGCCTTGAAACTGTCTGAAGACGAATTAAACCTGATCAAAGAGCTCTGCCTGCTAACCACTAAACCGACAATGTATATCGCCAACGTCGACGAAGAAGGTTTTGAAAATAACCCGCATCTCGACAAAGTACGACAAATCGCAGAATCTGAAGGCGCGGTGGTTGTCGCCATCTGCAACAAACTCGAATCGGAAATTGCCGAACTGGAAGATGAAGAAAAGGCAGAATTCCTGGCCGATCTCGGTATGGAAGAACCCGGGCTGGATCGTGTGATTCGTGCCGGTTATGAATTACTGGGCCTTCAAACTTACTTTACCGCAGGCGTCAAAGAAGTTCGCGCCTGGACCATGAAAGCTGGTGACACAGCACCAAAAGCGGCAGCCGTCATTCATACCGATTTTGAACGCGGCTTTATACGTGCCGAAGTGATCGCTTATGATGACTTTGTAAAATTCGGTGGTGAAGCTGGCGCTAAAGAAGCCGGCAAGTGGAGACTGGAAGGTAAAGAGTACATCGTTGCTGATGGCGATGTCATCCATTTCCGCTTTAACGTCTAAGCGCAATATTTCACGTAATTTCGAAGGTTTAGGGTTGACAATAAAACCCAAAAAAAAGAGAATACGCGCCTCGTTGGCTACATAGCTCAGTTGGTTAGAGCACATCACTCATAATGATGGGGTCCCAGGTTCGAATCCCGGTGTAGCCACCACTTATATCAAAGGCCTAGCATGAAAGTGCTAGGCCTTTTTTATTTCCTTTATGAATAGCGGATAGCCTTATTCGGGCAGACAGTACGCCCTGCACAGGAACATTGGATGATGTTCCTATTTATTGCGTCCCCTTGATGCCCTTTGATCTATAATGAGGTTTTAATCCAGAAAGGATAACTTCATGCAGGATGTACAAACTTTTCCGCCTAACTGGCAGCCCTTCTATATTTTATTGTCTTCCTTTGCATGTTGTGCCGCTGCATTGTACGTTTTCTTCGATATCGGAGTAATTTTTTGGGTCTTGTTTTTCGCTACGATGCTGACAACGTTTTTTTATCTGCTCCATCTGCAGAATTATGTCGAGCTAAGTCATCAACACATCCACCAGCATTTTGTATTACCCTGGCGTGCAGCCGAGCACATTGATATCTCCAAAATAGACTGGATCGCGCTGGATAAACGCAGTTTTTTCAGGTTTAACACGATCAATCGTTCGAGTGTGATCATCAAACTTAAAGATGATCAGCTATTCACGATCAACTTACTTCTTTTAAAGAATAAAGCCGATCTGGAAGGTTTTTTTCTCACGCTCAGTGACACCTTAGAGGATCACAATACCGAACTATTCAAAATGAAAGATATGCATGGCTTCAGCCAGCTTGCTATCGATGCCACGCTGGGTTTAACCGATCTGGTGGAAGCGATGCATCAGAACTTATCTCGCTTGCCGGGCATGCAAGAACCGGAAAGCCCAGGTAAGACCAGCGGCATCACGGGGCTCGTCTATAAAAACATTAAAGCCATAACCAGCCTGGCAGGCAGCGGAATTGATGGTTTATTAGCTCAGATTTCCCCGTTACTGAGCAACCCGGCAATGAATCCATCCTCATCCTCAGTTAAACAGAACAAACAGGTTTCATTCGAACCTGCTGCGGTGTTATCAGCTTTAAACGGGGTTCTCGGTGATTATTTAGTATCCACACATA
>JBFHPN010000650.1:0-1751 GCA_041592735.1 Oleiphilaceae bacterium
CCTTTCGGCATGTGGGGTAAGCACAGCGCTTCTGCATTCGGGCATATAGGACTCATCAACAAACTTTGTTGGGCCGACCCCGAAAGAGATATCTCTGTCTCCCTGATTACTACCGGGATTCCGATAGTAGCGAATAATATTCCATCCTTAATTCGCTTTATGAACAAGATTGACCAGCATTGTCCAAAGGATGGCGAGCTGCGGTTTTAATTCGGTTCGAGAAACGTGGCATCCTTAAGCTGGATACTAACGTACAACGCGTCATTGCCGCGCAGGCGGCAAACCATTGTTTTGAAACTGGCACGATGATGATTAAGAAATGATTATATGTCGTGGCTTGTGACTTGATAGCTAGAAGTCAAACGGATGTGGCATTCTAGACTTCGCAAAATAATGGGTTCCCTTTTGCAAGGGAATGACGCTGATTTTTAGACTCAAGATGAATCCGCTCTCTGGTTCGGCCCCCTAGTATTTTCAATTCGCTATTATCTTTCATTTCGCTATAATACTCGGCTTCATTTTTGAGTCGGAATCTTGCTTTCTTATGTCAGAATCTAAGTCGTCAGCATCACATTCAAACGATCAGCCAAAATCAGAAAAAAACGGGCACTTTCTCCAGCAAATAATTGCGCAGGATATTTCCGATAATAAGCACGGCGGCAAAGTTGTTACGCGATTCCCGCCTGAGCCGAATGGTTTTTTGCATATAGGCCATGCTCGCTCGATCTGGTTGAATTTTGGCCTCGCTCAAGAGTTCAAAGGCGAATGTAACCTCCGTTTCGATGATACTAACCCTGAGAAAGAAGACCAGATCTTTGTTGATGCCATTCAGGAAGATGTGAAATGGCTTGGTTATCAGTGGGCTGGAGAGGTCAAATATGCTTCAGATTATTTTGATCAGTTCTATCAGTGGGCTTTGCATCTGATTAAAAATGGCGATGCCTATGTGTGCCATTTGAGTCCAGAGCAGGCTAAAGAATATCGTGGTTGGGCGACACGCCCGGGCAAAGAAAGCCCTTACCGAAATCGCACCGTTGAAGAAAACCTGGCAGAGTTTGAAAAAATGCGTGCCGGTGAGTACGCCGAAGGTGCGTGCGTGTTACGTGCCAAAATTGATATGGCTTCACCGAATATGAATCTGCGCGACCCAATTCTGTATAGAATCAGAAAGGTGGCGCACCATCAGACCGGCGACAAGTGGTGTATTTATCCAAGCTATGATTTTGCGCATGGTCAGGAAGATGCGATCGAGGGGGTGACTCACTCGATTTGTACCCTGGAATTTCAGGCGCATCGCCCTTTGTATGAGTGGTTTATCGAACATTTACCTGTGCCTGCCAAACCTCGCCAGTATGAATTCGGACGTTTGAACCTGAACTACACCGTGACCAGTAAGCGCAAGCTTAAGCAGCTGGTGGATGAAAAAATCGTCCAGGGCTGGGATGACCCAAGGATGCCAACTATTTCCGGGATGCGCCGGCGGGGTTTTACGCCAGCGGCCTTGAAAAGCTTCTGCGATATGATCCCCGTCTCTAGCAAAAATAACAGTGATATTGATGTCGCAGTACTCGAAAAAGCAATTCGAGACGATTTAAATGAGCACGCTTCGCGCGCGATGTGTGTAATGAATCCCTTGAAAGTAACCATTCAGAATATGGATGAAAATAATTCGCAGGGCCGGGATGAACTGCTGAAGGCGGCACGGCATCCTCAAATAGCAGAGCGAGGTGAGCGTGAATTGCCCTTCACTC
>JBFHPN010000651.1:0-1751 GCA_041592735.1 Oleiphilaceae bacterium
CACGTTTTCTGTTTGAACGCGCCAGTTTAAAGGGTACGAGGCCACAGATTTTTTATTTACATCCCTGGGAGATCGATGCAGATCAACCCAGAGTGCCTGGTGCCAGCTGGTTCTCCCGCTTCCGACATTATACCAATTTGAAGCGTTGCCTGCCGCGTCTTGAGCGAATGATTGATGATTTTCCTTTTGGTACTGTTAGTGAAAGTATTTTGACAGCGGGTGTGAACCTCGAGATAGAGTTGAAAGAATTGGCTTAAAATTTGGTTTAAATGAAGATATATAAAATAAGGATCTTTTGAAATGAAAGTAACAGTTTTTGGGATTGGTTATGTCGGCTTGGTTCAGGCCGCGGTTTTAGCAGAAGTCGGGCATGATGTGTTGTGTGTAGACGTCAACAAAGAGCGTGTTGAAAATCTGAAGAAAGGCATCATTCCTATTTATGAACCCGGTTTAACGCCATTAGTAGAGACGCATTACAAAGCCGGGCGCTTGAATTTCACCACCGATGCCCAGGCGGGTGTGTTGCATGGTGATATCCAGTTTATTGCGGTGGGTACGCCACCTGATGAAGATGGTTCAGCTGATCTGCAATACGTATTGGCGGTTGCCTCTACCATTGCAAGACATATGGAAACCGATAAAGTGATTGTCGATAAATCAACAGTACCCGTCGGCACTGCAGACAAGGTGACCCAAACGGTGCAGGCAATTCTGGAAGAACGGGGGTTGGCTTTATCTTTTGATGTGGTGTCTAACCCTGAATTTCTGAAAGAGGGCGCGGCGGTTAATGATTGTTTGCGCCCGGACCGTATTATTATTGGCACCTACTCGGAGCGCCCGCGAGAGTTAATGCGCGAATTGTATGAGCCCTTTAATCGCAATCACGATAAAGTGATCTTTATGGATGTGCGTTCAGCAGAACTCACTAAATATGCCGCAAACTGTATGCTGGCAACAAAAATTTCCTTTATGAATGAGATGGCGAACCTGGCCGAATTACTTGGTGCCGATATCGAAGCTGTGCGTAAAGGTATTGGTTCCGACCCGCGCATTGGCTATCACTTTATTTATCCGGGCTGTGGTTATGGTGGTTCCTGCTTTCCTAAAGATGTGCAGGCCCTGATTCGTACATCCGAACAAAATGGTTATCAGCCAAAGATATTGCAGGCAGTTGAAGCGGTTAATGATAAACAAAAGTATAAGCTACCCGCATTAGTTGGTGGGCACTTTAAGGGCGAGTTGTCTGGTAAAACCTTTGCGTTATGGGGCTTAAGCTTCAAACCGAATACCGATGATATGCGTGAAGCATCCAGCCGGGTATTGATGGAAGAATTATGGGCGGCAGGGGCGAAGGTACAGGCATATGACCCGGAGGCCATGGAAGAAACCCAGCGTATTTATGGTGTGCGCGATGATTTAACGCTGGTTGGTACCAAAGAAGCGGCCTTAAAAGGCGCAGATGCGCTGATAATTTGTACTGAATGGCAGCATTTTCGGGCGCCAGACTTTGAGGTTATTAAAGGGCAGTTAAAACAGCCACTCATATTCGACGGCCGAAACCTGTTTGAACCTTCACGCATGAAGAAGAAGGGTTTTACATACTACGCCATAGGTCGCGGCGAGAGTGTGAAGGGCTAAGCTTTATGTTGGCCAAACCTGCGTTCGTTGAGCCAACATCGTTCGTTGAGCCTGTCGAAACGTTGAGCTGCTTGCCCTGAGCCAGTCGAAGGGAAACGTTTAAGAAACGTGAG
>JBFHPN010000652.1:0-1750 GCA_041592735.1 Oleiphilaceae bacterium
ACAAATATTCCGTTTGTTTGAAGAAACGGTCATGACACAACTCAGCGATCTGTATAATACGCTTAACGACATACTGATAGAGCATAATGTTCTGCCTAAGATGAATGTCAAGCGTGCCTCAATTGTCAAAAATCTCCAGCCCCCCAAGCCCCAGGTCGAATATGGCACTTCGGACAATCATGAGACGGCCACCGTTCCGCAGAAGCAAAAAGATATCCCGCAAGAGACAGCAGATCAGCTAAGCGTAAACCCCAAAAGACAAGAGGCCGCTGCTGCCTCTCGTGCATTTACCTTGCCGCCTTTTAGTCAGTCTTCTAGTGATTCAATTTCTGGCGATAGCACTTCGAAGGCGCCTTTTGCTGAAAATCAGCGTAACGCACAGATGGCGCTGAGCAATATTGATCAGCTACTGAAGAACTTGCGACCCTCCAGCAAAAAACCAGATCCGGGTGAACCGCTCAAGCCCATGATTACGCCGTCTGAGTTTAAAGAGGAGTTGTCCTTTCTGCAAAGTGCGAATGTCGCTACCAGAGAGGTAGAAGAAATTCCAAGCCTGATGGAGCGTGTAAGTGAAAGGTTGAAGTTGTCAGGCAATGAACGGGATATAGGTGGCCAGCATAAGGTGGCTATCGATGTGGTTGATCGTTTTTTTATGAGCATGCGACGCAATCCTCGAATCAGCGATGAAGCCAAGAAATACCTGCTAAAGCTGGATGTTCCTATTCTGAAAGTTCTTTTAAAAGATGAAATGTTCTTCGCAAATCATCAAAGTACGGTTCGTGCCGTGATGAATCGAATTGCCCAGATAGGTGCAAAAGGATCTAAACTGCACCCCAGTACCAGAGACAAGCTTGAAATGCTGGTCAATAAAGTGGTGGCAGAGTTTGATGAAGATACCAAGGTGTTTGATGAGACGCTGGCAGCATTGGATGAGATAGTAGAGCGTCATAATACTGTCTTCGTGAAAAATGTTGAGCGAGTGACTGCAACTGCCGAAAGCGCCTTTAAAGTAGAAGAGGCTGATGCTGCGGTGACAGAGGCAATTAATCAGCGTATAGCGCACAAATTTGTCCCCACTGCAGTCATTACATTGATCAATCAGGGGTGGGAGGCATACCTTAAATATACGCATATCAATCACGGTGAAGATAGTGTGGCATGGCAGGAAGGGCTCTCTGTGATTGATCGTTTAATTGCCTATGCAGATGATCCCAGAATACCTTTAGATATAAGAGTAATTTTGCCTAAAATTCAGGAAGGCCTGAAAAAAGTATCCTGCACTGAGGCGGCGTCCAATGATATACGCGAAGCGCTAAAAGCGTTTATTATGAATGCCCCTAAAGGCATGCATTTATGTGAGCAAGCTCAACAGTTAGTTCTGCCAGAAACTGAAGAAGATAGATTGAAGCGGAATATTTCCAAGTCTCAGGCGTTGAAAGACTGGATTCTTAAAGTAAAGTCTTTCGAGCTGGGGACGTGGTTCAGGTTTGAAAAGGCAAATAGTGAAGCGACTTATATTCGCTTGGTATGGGTAGCCAGGGGTTTTAGTAAGTTTGTATTTGTGAATCACCAAGGTATGAGAGTCATTGAGTTGGGTTTATTCAAACTGGCCTCCTATTTTAAAGACGGTTTGCTGATTTTGGAGTCCGACTACGAGCTACCGA
The DNA here is from genome assembly GCA_041592735.1 of Oleiphilaceae bacterium. Classification (GTDB taxonomy): domain Bacteria; phylum Pseudomonadota; class Gammaproteobacteria; order Pseudomonadales; family Oleiphilaceae; genus PZPK01. The sequence continues at coordinate 1,665 of JBFHPN010000652.1, forward strand.
TAGTGAATCAAGGGCTCGATGATATGGTCAAGGATGTCTATGATCGGTTGGCGTTCGAGAGCAGTCATGACAGCGGAACCGGATTG
>JBFHPN010000653.1:0-1744 GCA_041592735.1 Oleiphilaceae bacterium
CAACTGGTAGAACTGCATGGCGGACACCTGGAAATCAACAGCCAAGTAGGTAAAGGCACCACCGTCACCATTACCTTACCCATGGATATCCTCACCGAAAATACCCTGCCCCCGACAACGCTCGCCAGCGATCAAAGCAGCCAACGGGCACCTGAATACGAGCATAATGCCATCACCAGTTCTGAACCTGAAACAGTCAATCAAGATTATTCAGGTATGCCGCAGGATTCTGGTTTATCGGATAAACACACTGATAATGGCCCGTTGATTTATATTGTGGACGATGAAGCCGTAAACCGTGAACTCTTGGCTAGCCTCCTGCTGAAACAGGGCTATCGTGTTGAACAATTTACCGATGGTATCAGTGCGCTAACTGGCCTGACTCACACCTTACCCGATTTGATTCTACTGGATTTCATGATGCCCCGTATGAGCGGCCTGGAAGTCTGCCAATGTATTCGCAAACAATATGATAGCTATGAATTACCGGTGATGATGATCACTGCCCGACATTTAATTCAGGATATCGTTTCAGCGCTAGGTGCAGGCGCGAATGATTATTTAATTAAGCCCTATCATGACCAGGAGCTCATCGCGCGCGTCAAAAGCCAGTTGAGCGTCAGGCAATATTGGATCGCCAACCGTGAAAATCAGAAACTCAAAACAGAGATCAAACGCCGTGAGGCATTGGAGGACGAATTATCTGAACTGAATATGCGCTTACTCAATGTTCTCGATATTTCTACAGAAATGATCCTGTTGATCAATGAGAAGTTGCAAATTGTTTATGCCAATGAACTCGCCAATAACCTCTTACAAAACAAGAATCAAGCTAAAGGCAACAAGAGCCTGCTCGGACAAAATATCCAGCAGTTTATCGACGTACGACTGGCTAAACTCCTGTTAGATGCCTTAAACAATGAGGACCAGGCATTAATTAACACTGAAACCATTGACGAACAAGCAGGGCTCATCTGGCAGGCGACTATCAAACGTTTCCATCAAGACCAAAACTGTTTCCTGGCACTGATGATGCAGTCCAAACCAATAAATGAACCTTCTCAGGCAAAGGATGCATTGGCCAAGTTGACACGTGAACTCAGCGAAAGCCGCCAGAAAATTCATGATATTGAAAGTACGCTGCGCCATGTTTTAATTCAGAAGGACAGCGACGAATCACCAGACCATCACAGCAATTCGGTTTCGCATAACGGTGACGACGAAGACAAATCGTACACCGAACCGGTCGCCACAGACCAACGATCAGCAGACTTACCTGCTGTGACTGACACTGGTGCAAGCCCTGAAGATCCCAAAGAAGCAATTGTCTCTCTGCTCAGGCATTCATTGAATATTTGGGAACAGCACACCAATAAGGGCAAAGTGGAACTGGCAGAACAAAGCCGCTGCTGGCGCGTGTATGTCGATGGCACCACGGTCAAGACACGCACCTTTGATAAGTATCTGAGCACCCGAAGCATCCCTGCCAGACCCAGGTGGCGGGCGGTGGTCAGAACCGCTAATTTTGTTGTGGCAAATTGCCCACTCAGCGAACAAGAAAAAACCTTACTGAATCAACTCAGCACCCAGGTTGAAAACCTCTATAGCTGAGCGATCTGTCTTTTCATAAGCACGCGGTTTTCATGCAATGTTCAGGGATATGAACCGCGTCTCACTTCATTATGCCTTATTTAACCTAAGCAGCCTAAATTGCCCGACTTTGCCCATGCTATTTAAGCACTTG
>JBFHPN010000654.1:0-1736 GCA_041592735.1 Oleiphilaceae bacterium
CTGAAATCCCGATACCTGTATCTTTGACCTGAATGCTGATTGACTGCTCTGATTCTTTACGAAGGCTGAGACTAACCTCTCCCTGATCGGTAAATTTCAATGCATTTGCAACCAGATTCAGAACAATCTGCGACACCCTATGCTCATCAGCCTCGACCAGTAGAGGCTTATCGACACCATGCAGAGTAAAGCTTACACCGGGTTTCACTTTGATTTCCATCATTCGATGAATGCGCTGCATTTGTTCTGCTATATCATATACTCGCGTGTGCAAATCGATGCCATACGAATCCAGTTTACTCAGATCAAGCACATCATTCACGATAGACAATAACAATTGTCCTGCTGCATGAATATCATATATCCGCGCTAAGGTTTGTTGATCAAAGGGCTGTTTATTCAACAGTTCTGAATTTCCGATTATTGAATTCAAGGGTGTTCTTAATTCATGACTCATGGTCGCCAGAAACATCGATTTGTTATGGTAGGCCTGTTCAGCCAGTGTTTTGGCTTCTTCCAACTCTTGGGCAATACGCTTTCGGGTTTCTATTTCTTTAGACAACTCATATTCTTTCAAGCGTTCCATTCTGGAAAGCACATACAAACAGAAGGTGACAATGAGAATAATGGTGATCGAGATAATATATTTGGACTTTAACCACTGATGTTCGTCTGTAATCGCCGGGGGTAAAAGATCATATCTGAGCAGTGTGTAATTAATACTCATACCGATCAGAGAGAGCAGCGTAATCTGGAAGGCTGCACGGCCACTCAGCAACATTGCCGCCAGGCTGGTAGGCAGCATCCATAAAATTGAAAAAGGGCCCTGTAATGATGAATTATTAAAGTTGATGTACATCACCGTTAAACAAAGAAGGATGACGACATACCAGCAAGCCCTAGAGGCATTATGTGAATACCACATAATACCCAACGCCAGGGGTTGCAAACTTATAAATGCAATGGTCAACCAGCGCCTTAAGGGCACGCTATTATCAACGCTAATAATGAGAATCATGCTGATCACAGAAAGCAGACAAACAATAGCCGTGATCAGAACCAGCGCTCTGGCTTTAAAGCGTTCGCTGGTATCTTGAAGGATAGAATGAGGAATAATGCGATCCAACACCGCTAAAAATCGGCTTTTGGCGTCGGATAACAAGTGATCGTTTCGCGAGATATTCAAAAAAAGAAGTCCGGTAAGCGTAGTTATCAGTAAAAAATCTACTTCTAAGCATACGCCAAATACCCAGACTTTCCATGGTAAATTTATTTACCGGCCAGACGCCTGACCCACCCTTTATTGCATTAAGGGCGAGGCAGAAACATCAAAATCAAAACCTTCTATCTCTGCGTCTGCGATGAGTGCATAGATATATTGAGCAATGGCTTTTCGACGGACTTTCTCATTTAAATAATCAGCAATCCGTTGTTTCACCATGTCATAGGGCAGCGGGCGGCCGTCTTCACGATGATGAATTAATACCACATGCACACCATAACGAGACTCAACTGGAGCGGATGCCAAGCCTTCTGCACAATTAAATACCTGGCGCTCGAATTCAGGCACCGTCTGGCCTTTACCTAGCTGGCCCAGTTGACCACCCACCTTGGCGGACGGACATCGGGAATGCATTCCGGCTAACTCGGCAAATAAATCAGGCTGCGCCTGCAAACGCGCGATCAGCTGAATGGCAAGCTCATTGGCTTCGGAACGCGCCTGTGCATCATCTGGC
>JBFHPN010000655.1:0-1735 GCA_041592735.1 Oleiphilaceae bacterium
CTCAGATCTATCGGTTTAGATGGCTCAATGGGGTATTATCTGGAAAGGCCGAGGGCAAACGATGTGTTTGTCCTGGATAAACAATAAACAGAACAATAAGGAGCCGCTGTGTCGAATAAGTTGACAGATTTTATCAGGCATCGCAGAGAAGATTTTCAGGATTATTTGGGAGGGGGCGTTGTGGCGCGAATTGCAGGCACCGTTCTGGCAATCTATTTGTTGATTGCGATCTTCTTGGGATGGTATTGGAGTGCCGAGCCTGAGCTCCGTGATGTATCGCAAGTCGCTGAGCAAAAAGCAGAAGCGCTTGGACGTGAGCAGGTGACCGGATTTACGACAACCGCGACCTTGATGATGCTGGTTGAGACCTTGCTTCATAAAAGCGGGGGTTATATCAGCAATGATATTACACCTCCGGGTTTATGGCTGGATAATATCAGTAATTGGGAGTTCGGTGTGCTGGTTCAGGTCAGAGATTTGGCCAGAGTATTTCGCAAAGAATTGAGCCGCTCTCAAAGTCAATCTGTTGAAGATGTGGATTTGACGATAGCTGAGCCGCAATTTCACTTTGATAATAATAGCTGGGCTTTACCGGCGAGTGAGTCTGAATACAAACGTGGCCTGAAAGCGCTTAATAAGTATCTGGTGCGTTTGTCTGATCCAAACAGAGCGGATGCGCAGTTCTATGCAAGAGCCGATAATCTAAGAGCCTGGTTATCTGAAGTAGAGAATCGCCTGGGGAGTTTGTCCAGACGGTTGAGTGAAAGTGTCGGGCGTCAGCAACTTGATCTTGGGTTGGCGGGTGATGTTAATGCAAGGCAGTCTACCTTGACCATGGATGCAGAAGAGCGCAAAACGCCCTGGCTTGAAATAGATGATGTGTTTTACGAAGCTCGCGGCACAGCATGGGCTTTGGTGCACATTCTTAAGGCGCTGGAACATGACTTTAACAGCGTTCTTAAAAACAAAAATGCGCTGGCGAGTATGCAGCAAATTATTCTGGAGTTGGAGGCAACGCAGGATGCGGTTTGGAGTCCGTTTATTTTAAATGGAAGCGGTTTTGGTTTCCTGGCAAACCATTCTTTAACGATGTCTTCGTATATTTCCAGGGCCAATGCGGCGATCAGCGATTTGCGTAAACTGCTTCAGCAAGGTTAAATGTCTGGCCTGCAGCGGCTAAATAGTGGATTAAAAAGGTGCCTTGGTGGGCACCTTTTTTGTTACTAAGGGTCTATTTTTTAAAGGCTTCAACAGATTTAACGATAGAGGCCCGGGCAGCTTCAGCATTTTTCCAGCCTTTTACTTTAACCCATTTGCCTTTTTCAAGATCTTTATAGTTCTCGAAGAAGTGTTGGATCTGGTCACGCAGTAATTGTGGAATATCTTCAACATCCTGGACGTGTCCATACTGAGTGGATAGTTTTTCGTGAGGTACTGCGACCAGTTTCTCATCACCACCGGCTTCATCGTCCATATCGAGCATGCCAACTGCACGGCATCGGATAATAGAGCCTGGGATAACCGGATAAGGTGTAATCACCAAGACATCTAAAGGGTCGCCATCATCGGCCAGTGTGTTAGGAATAAAGCCGTAGTTTGCGGGGTAAAACATAGGAGTAGACATAAAGCGGTCTACCATTACGGCGCCCATGTCTTTATCAATTTCGTATTTTACCGGGCTACTTTGAGCTGGAATTTCGATGGCGACATAAAAGTCATTAGGGATATCTTTACC
>JBFHPN010000656.1:0-1718 GCA_041592735.1 Oleiphilaceae bacterium
ACCGCAGAAAAATTAACCGCCATGCTGGGCGAAATTCGCGAAGCGGTTTATACAATAAACACGGCGTCGGGTGAAATATCTCAAGGAAATCTTGATCTGTCGAGTCGAACAGAACAACAAGCGTCAAGCCTCGAGGAAACGGCTTCAAGTATGGAAGAGCTCACCAGTACAGTCAGGCAAAATGCCAACAATGCCCGTGAGGCAAACACCCTGGCAGCCAAAGCTTCTGCTGTCGCGGTTGAAGGTGGTTCCTTGATTGAACAAGTCGTTCGCACTATGTCGTCTATCAATGAGTCAGCTCAGAAAATCTCAGACATCATTGGCGTGATTGACGGTATAGCATTTCAAACCAATATACTTGCTCTCAATGCGGCTGTCGAAGCGGCACGCGCCGGTGAACAGGGCAGAGGTTTTGCTGTCGTAGCCTCAGAAGTGGGCACGCTTGCGAAACGATCAGCCAATGCAGCGAAAGATATTAAATCCTTAATCTCTGATTCGGTGAACAAGATTAATAATGGGAACGCTCTTGTCGAAAAATCGGGTGACAAGATGCAAGAGGTGGTGAACTCGATTAAACATGTTAATGATATTATGGCTGAAATTGCCGCAGCTTCGGCTGAACAATCAGAAGGCTTGGACGAGGTTGGTAAAGCCGTTATTCAGATGGATGAAATGACCCAGCAGAATGCAGCACTTGTCGAGCAGGCCTCAGCAGCGGCTGAAAGTATGCTTACCCAGGCTGAGCAATTAGCTAATAGTGTCGCGAGGTTTAAATTAGAAGAGGAAAGTTTCAGACCAAAACCGGTGATTAAACAGACCTTTGGGCCCGAGAAAAAGCAGATCAAGAAGCCTATTACTAAATTGCCTAATAAACTCATCAAACCATCAAAGTCTGATGATGACGAATGGGAAAGTTTTTGATAAAGCAGGTTTCAGTTGTGTCGAGAGAATTTGGCTATAAACGATCCGATTTTGAAACCGTTAGAAGCCTGCTTTATTCGTTTACAGGGATTCGCTTGGCAGACAGTAAGGACTCGATGGTCTATAGCCGCTTGGTGCGCAGGATTCGCTCGCTGGGATTAAACAGTTTCAAATCCTATTTGGACTATTTGCAACGAAATGCCGATGAAAAAGAGCAATTCATCAATGCACTGACCACAAATCTGACTTCTTTTTTCAGAGAGGCACATCACTTTGAGATACTTGCCCATTATCTAAAAAATCACCTGCATACCAAGACCATTTGGTGTGCCGCAAGCAGCACGGGAGAGGAAGCCTATTCTATCGCGATGGTGGTCGCTGAAACCTACGGAAAGTTTGATGCCCCCATAAAAATCATCGCCACGGACATTGATAGCCAGGTTCTGCAACACGCAAAAGAAGGCGTTTATACTGAAGATCGAATTCAAGGACTGGGCATACAGCGCTGTAAAGATTTTTTTTATCGAGGAAAAGGTTCAAAAAAGGGGTTGGTTAAGGTCGTCCCGGAATTAAAGAAGATGGTGGAATTCCGACAGTTAAATTTACTCGATTCGACATGGAATATTCCGTCTCCTTTAGATGTGATCTTTTGTCGTAACGTCATGATCTATTTTGATAAGCCGACGCAATTGTTGATTTTGGAAAGAATGATCAAGCGCCTAACCAATGATGGCCTTTATGTGGCGGGACATTCAGAAAATTTCACACACGCAAAGCATCTGGTTAAACCCGTCGGG
>JBFHPN010000657.1:0-1704 GCA_041592735.1 Oleiphilaceae bacterium
AAACCCCATTTGGTGAAACGGTAAGGGCGGGTTCGGGTATCCAGCCAGGGATAATTCATGTTTTCCTTGCCGGTAATTCGTGCCTGATGGATCAGGTTTTCATCCTGGTTGCCAAAGGTACCTTTAAACCAGACATCACGGCCACGACGCGCTTGTTCTCGCATGGCTTTGGCTTTTTCAGGGTTCACCGCTTCAACATCTTTGAAAAGTGCATTCACATAACGACAACCTTCGGCATCGTAGCCTGTGGGTTGCGGTTGATCACAAGGCGGTGGCGTATATTGGGCAATCGGAACAATTTTCCAGGTCACCGGGTCGCCACGTTTATGGGTATCGGGTGATTTGCCTTCTGGCCAAACCTTCTTGGCAGCCAGTGTGTTGTAATAGTTTTCTTCAAACCATTCCTTACGTTCCAGCCAATAAGGTGTGCCTTTATAAACACCTGTTGCTAGGTCACGTTCAACCAGGTCTGAAATACCGACACTGCGGAACGTCGCGCGATAAGGTTCATCGCTTACTTCAACATGGCCGGTTGGCATATCGTAAGCAGTGAGCTCTGGCACGGGCGGCACGGGTATGGTATCCGGAACCGGTGGCACGCCGGGAGGTGCGGGTGGCAGGGTGACAAAATGATAGAGCACCAACGCGCCCAATAATGAGCCGCCCGTGATTCCCCAAAACTTTTTACTCATGCTTACTTCCTTTATGTAAATGAATTAAAGCGTAATTGCTTAACTGAACTAATCATTATAGGCGCAAATATCAAACCTTTTGTATTAGGCGCCTACCAAGTGGGGGGTATTATAGTGGATAAAGTGCGCTGAGCGAATAGTGAACAAAGTTCATTCAGATGAAACCCGGATTTTTTACCATTTTTCACGTATGACTGGCTTATTCTTCTACTATCTGGCCTTTTCGAGAGTTTTTCACAGACAAAGCCTGGTTTGATGTGGCGTTCTTTTCGTCATGTCGAAAGATTTTTTGAGCCTTAAACTAGTGTTGCTTTTTTGGGAAGATGATAGAAACAAGCAGCCCTTTTTCTTGCCTGTTATGCAACCGCAGGGAGCCACCATGCCGCTCGATGATCCCTTTGCTGATGGCGAGACCTAGCCCAAAGCCTCCGGTACCCCGATTGCGGCTTTTATCCGCACGATAAAAAGGTTTTAAAATGGACGACAATTCTGCTTCCGGAATACCGGGGCCTTCATCGCTGAGTTCTATAACGATGTTTTGTTCTTGATCAAAAGTCTTGAGGCGAATCGTGGATTGAACGGGGCTATATTTAATGGCATTGATCAGCAGGTTATCAAAGGCTCGCGTTAATAATGCGCCATCTCCCTTGATGAATGCGACACTGTTCCATTCGGTTTCAAGTGCAATCTGTTTGGCTTGTAACTCCAGTTCGGCGGCAGCGACACAGGCTTTGAGCATTTCAGTTGGCGCCAATCGTTCATCCAGGGAAAGCTGATGATGATTGATTTGCATAAAGTGCAATAATTGGTTGATGAGATCCTCAATACACTGGTTCTGTTGTTCGATTTTGTTAAGCATTTCGTTTGGAGCGTTAGAAGAACGGGCCAGCTCAATGGCCAGTTTTTGCCTGGTCAGCGGGGTACGTATTTCATGAGAAATATCACGAAACAATTGCTGCTGGCTGTCTAACAAGCTCGTGACTTTGTCGGCCATTTGGTCGAAAGCCTGGGC
>JBFHPN010000658.1:0-1703 GCA_041592735.1 Oleiphilaceae bacterium
AATTGGTAGCGGGGGCCGGATTCGAACCGACGACCTTCGGGTTATGAGCCCGACGAGCTACCAGGCTGCTCCACCCCGCATCGAAAGTGTTACCTTATACATTCTCATCAACGATGACTGAGATGTCAGGCTTGATTGAGCTGGTAGGCCTCAATCAATGTGGCGCGTATACTACCGATCTGGATTTCATTCGTCAAGGGCTGCCAACTGTTTATTTAATCAAAAGCAGTATTTATTGAGTCTGTTTTATTAAAGAATAATTTTGTTTAAAAAATAAACACTTATTACACTGTGCTTTGCACTATGATATAAATTTAAGTGAAATGAAACCTCGTTTTAATTCAAGTCATCTACACTTATAGACTTGTTATTTGAATTTATAGTTTTGCGTTTTCCTGTAGCGTTTGGAGTAATTAAATGGCCTCGGTAGAACAACTTGTTGCGACGGCGCGCAAGAATGAAGTGATTGCCCGAAATCTCTTTGATATCGAGGTGGCCATTATGAATATCACGCGCTGTTCCCAGTTTTTTCTGACGCTGGTGTCGCTGGTGAAGGAAAAGTTCGAGATAGAGCATGTCTGGATGGTGCTCACAGATACGCCTGCTAATAATCACCTTATCGAGTCCCTGTCGGCTACTAAGAAAGAGGGCGAGGCAGTCTTGCGTACCATTTCCATGGTGGATTTTTTGCGTGTTACGCACAGTATTCATGATCCCTTGTTGATCAACCAGGATATTACCCGCTTTCATGGTCTTCTCCCCTTGGAGCTAAAACACCAGGAAATTAAGCTGGCCTCAATCGCAATTCTGCCCGTTGTTGTGGATGGAAAAGTGGTCGGCGCCTTGATGCTGGGGTCCACCTCTCGTGAGCGTTATAACCCCAAAAAAGACAGTTTTTTTCTGAAGCAGTTGGCGGTGAAGGTTTCGATTTCGCTTGCGGGTGTTTGGGCACGAGAACGTATCAGCTTTCTGGCAACACGTGATCCGCTTACCCTCTTACGTAATCGCCGGGAACTGGAAGAATGTCTGGATCAGGAGCTAAGCCGTCATGCACGGCAGCGTGAGCATCTGGCCGTGATGTTTATTGATTGTGATGATTTCAAGATCGTCAATGATACTTATGGTCATGATTGCGGCGATAGTTATCTAAAACATGTTGCGCATCATCTTAATGAACTCACTCGAAAAAGTGATTTGGCTTTTCGTTTTGCCGGGGATGAATTTGTCGTGTTGTTACCTCATCAAGGGCAGGCAGGGGCAGATATCATCGCGGGCCGCATACGTCAGCATCTTCTCAATACACCGCTCAAAGTCGATGATAAGCAAATACCGGTGGTCATTAGCTATGGGGTGATCTCGACGGAATCGCTGGAACGTGTTGATGCAAAATCAATGTTGAAAATGGCCGATGAACGCCTTTATGAGATGAAACGTCAAAAGCCTAATAAACGAAGCATGCCTGTGGATAAAACCGACCCCAAAACACCTAAAACCCAGCGTGAAAAAGGGTTGTTAAATTCCTGAAGTAGCTGTACTTTCTCGTGGTCAACATAGTCGAACAGGTTGCGCTGCAGCATTAATCTCTTTGTATAGAGCGAGAACGCTTTCTATAGTCACCGGGTGTTAAGCCCGTCCATTGTTTAAAACGCCGGTGAAATGAACGGCCATCTGAAAATCCAAGGTTATAGGCAATATCTTGCAGG
>JBFHPN010000659.1:0-1702 GCA_041592735.1 Oleiphilaceae bacterium
GCCGGGTTTGCATTTCAATAAACCGGCCTAACATCAAAAAGAACGTGAACATCGACACAGAGTCGAAATAGACATCGCTTTCGAGACTGGCTTCACCCGTCACGGTGATCCAGGCACTTGCAAAAAAAGCGCCCAGAATCGCAATGGAAACGGGTACATCCATGGTTAAATGGCGCGTTTTCAGGTCTCGCAGTGCGGCGCGAAAAAAAGGGGTGGCTGAAAAAAGAACGACAGGTAAGCACATGATTAGGCTCACCCAGCGGAATAAAGACACAAATTCACTCGTAATACCGCTGTAGAAGCCAAGATAAAGCGGCAAGGCAAACATCATATTCTGCATGCTGGCGATACCCGCTACGGCGATTCTGAAAATGGTGGTTTTCTTTTCTTTTTCGGCAATTTGCCGTGCTATCCCTTCATCATAAGGGAAGGCTTTATAACCGAGTTTGCGAATCTGGATCAGGATCTCACTAAGCGGTGTTTGCTGCGGATGCCAATGAAGTTGGGCTTTATGCGTCGTGTGGTTGATGGTGAAGTGAATGATTCCGGGATGTTTATTAACCTCTTTTTCCAGTAACCAAATACAGGCAGCACAGGTGATACCGGCAATCGAAAGCGAGGCTTCACTATGATCGCCTTTATGAACCACAAATTCACTTTGTAATTCCGGGTCATCATATAAACGCAATTCATCAGCTTGAGTGGGTATAAACTCCTCGGGCTTGACTGAAGCGTGTGTGCGATGCTGATAAAAACTCTCCAGCCCACCGGAGACAATTGTTTCGGCAATGGCCATACAGCCATAGCAGCAGAATGGTTGAATGTCATTGCCAATTTTAAGTTCTGCACGAAACCCTTTCGGGATCACTTCGTTGCAGTGAAAGCAGGTTTGACTCATGTAGAAAGCCCCGGATCCGCTGCTTACTTATTGATCAATGAGGTGCTTATCGAGTATGAAGGTCTGCGCTTCGTCTGGATCTGCCTGAAGTGCTATTTCCTCACGTATTCGCCAACTGTTATCAAAAGCATAAAGATCCAAATATCGGCGCCCTTCAATCAAATGTGGTAGTTCACCGATAAACAGGCCATTGCCGCTGGGGAGTAACTTTAAAACAACATCTTTTGCGCTAACGGTGGGGTGCAGCAGTTTAAGGGTAAGAAATGCCTGAACAGGCAGCTCACCGCTTGCATTAAGTTCAAGTAACAGGTCTTGCCCTTTAATGCTCAGTTTGGGTTGCAGGCCAAGCGACGCAGCTAATTTGTCCTGTTCAATCGTTTGGTTAATGGCCATACCGTCTTTATAGTAATTATCACTAACCAGTGAGTCTCTGCCCAATACCGCGACAGTCACCATAATGCTGCTGAGAATCACCGATGCAATGGGAATACTGAGCAGAAACCATAACCAGGGCTGCTTGTACCAGGGGTTTACCGGTGGAGAATTAATAGTGTTTTGCATAAATAAATCCCGAATAAATTAAATAATGATTAAGGTAAAGTGTTTAGTATGAAGGCGATCCTAAAAAACGGCTCTCACTGGTGGTTTTCAAAGCCGGATCGGTCTTGGACTCAATGCTGAATTCAATGTCATAGGTGGATTCCTTCATAAATTTAGGGTCGAGTTCGACGCTGGTAGGCAGTGTATAGATTTCGCCGGCCTGGACTTGAATGTCGGTTTTGGTGGAAATACGGATACCTTCGA
>JBFHPN010000660.1:0-1678 GCA_041592735.1 Oleiphilaceae bacterium
CATCAATTCTCAAAAACCCTGGAAGAACATAATCAGGCGGTGAAGCAATATCAGTTAAATCGCCGCAAAGATTATCGATCTTCCGTTAAGTAAGTGCCAAGAGACGTAACTATGCAAACAAAAAAAACCGGGCTGTTCATTACCGTAGAGGGCGGAGAAGGTGTGGGTAAGTCCAGTAATATCCAGTTTATGCAATCCATTTTGCAGGAGCAGGGGATAGATGTTGTGGTGACCCGCGAGCCAGGTGGCACCCCGTTGGCAGAAGAAATTCGTGAGGTTCTGCTGAACCCCCGTGAAGAAAAAGTGATTTCCGAAACTGAACTGTTATTGATGTTTGCCGCCAGAGCGCAGCACCTTTACCAGAAAATTTTGCCTGCACTGGAACAAGGTAAGTGGGTGATTTCAGATCGTTTTACCGACGCAACCTATGCCTATCAATCCGGTGGCCGCGGTGTGCCCGCTGAAAAAGTCGCGATCCTGGAAAACTTTGTACAGGGCGACTTACGGCCAGATATTACCTTCCTCTTCGATGCGCCGATAGAAGTTGGCATGGCAAGAGCAAAAAAACGCGGAGCGTTAGACCGATTTGAAGAAGAGGCACTGAGTTTTTTTAATCGCGTCAGAAACAATTACCTGGAAAGAGCAAAGCAAGAGCCTTCGCGTTTTCAGATTATAGATGCCAGCCAAAGCCTGGAGTGTGTGCAAGCCGAACTAAAAACGCAATTGCTTGCTCGACTGAATAAATAAAATAAGGAATCCTAACTCTTCATTCCTACCTACTAATTCGTCATTCAAGGTTACTTGCCCGTCATTCCCGGCTATTATCTTTTATTACAGGCCATTCAATATCATCGCCACGATGATGACTTGGGGTACCGTTAACAGCGGTAAAAACAGGGCAATCTTCCAGGACTTCATGGTGTCTTTGATGACCATAACTTCAGTGTAGTCGGTGGCAACTCCGGTCATTAAGAAAGCAAAGCCATTGCCGGGGGCATTGGCGCGATTCAATAAATCGGCCGCAATGGGTGTCGAGCCTTCTGAGCAGACTTCGATAATCGTCGCCGCTAAAAGCGTTGCCAGTAAACCGATGAAGGTCGGCCCAAAGTACTGCTGAAAATCCTCCAGTGATACAAAAGCACGTATTGCCGACGCTAACAAAACACCAAATAACAACCAGCGTATCACCATTTTTGAACCGTTCAGGCCGCGTTTTAATATGTCCTGATTGAATTCGCGCGTCCACTGAACCTGTTTCAATTCTGCTTTGGCAGATTGCCAGAATTTAAAATTTTCAGGCAGGCTGGTATCAATGTGCTGTGTTGGAAGCGTGCCATTTTTTTCAAGCCGATCAAACATCCAGCCTGTTGTAATGGCCAGCAGCATCGATAATGCTATGAAGGCTAATGTCCAGCTTAAACCGATCAATGCGAACATGATCAGCGTCAGTGAAAGTGAGTTCCAGGGGCTGGCGATCAGAAAAGCCATCACCTGCCCAAGGCTGGCGCCTTTCTTGCGCAATTCCATGCCGACCATAAGTATGCCATGGCTGCATAAATCCAGAAGTACCCCCGCTAATGTGGCACGCCATAAGCCTTTGAAAGTACCGCCTTTACCGAGAATACTCATTATGAAATGCTGTGGCACTTTGCTTAGCAAGCCGACAAAAATAATCGCC
>JBFHPN010000661.1:0-1667 GCA_041592735.1 Oleiphilaceae bacterium
CGCCTCGGTAATGAGCGTATTCGAGCGACCAGTTCTACGATGGATATCGCCATTCTGTTGTTGCTGTTTGCACAATTAGTGCTGGGTTTATTGTCGATCTTTGTGTCTATGGGGCACTTGGATGGGCAGGAAATGCTGAAACTGATGGATTGGGCGCAAAACATCGTACTGTTTAATGGTGCCGCGGCATCGGCAGCGGTGGTGGATGTGCATCCTATCTTCAAACTGCACATTACCTTAGGCATGACCTTGTTCCTGCTGTTCCCATTCAGCCGACTCGTGCATGTATGGAGTGTGCCGGTGAAATACTTCCGTCGCAATTATCAGGTGGTTCGATCTAAAGCATAGAGAAAACCCCTTCGGCAGGCCTCGAGAATGTTAACGCTCGTTGAGCCTGCCGAAACGCTTAAAAACGGAAATTAGAACGCCATCAGTACTTGACGAAATCACTAGAACACCTATTAGAAAATGACTGGAGCACAGCATGATTCGAGTTAACCAGACAGAATTTGATGACAGCGCGATCATAAAGGAAATGCAGTATCATCCTGCAGAAACGCACACAGAGGCCAAAAACAAAGCCTGTGAGGCGCTGATTATTGGTGAATTACTCAAACAGCGTGCCGCTAAATTAAATCTCCGTCAGAGCGAGACGAATTTTGAAGATTGCTGTTCTGGTGGTGCCTGTGCCGGTGCGCATGAAGACACTCCCGCAAATTCAGAATCGTTTTTAGATCAATTGTTGGAAACAGAAGTAGAGTTTCCAACGGCAACAGATGAAGACTGCCGCCAATACTTTGAAGCCAATCCTAAAAAGTTTTCAACCAGTCCTTTGGTCGAAGCCAGTCATATTTTATTGGACGCTGCGCCAGATGATGCGCAGGCGCGTTCCGAAGCCAATGAGCTTGCCATTCAGCTGATCGCGCGTTTGCAGGCGCAGCCTGATTTATTTGCCGAGTTAGCCGGAATGCATTCCCGATGTCCGTCCGCCAAAGTGGGTGGTCAACTGGGCCAGTTAGGCAAAGGTCAGACGGTGCCTGAATTCGAGCGCCAGGTATTTAATTGTGCAGAAGGCTTGGCATCTGCTCCGGTTGAGTCTCGTTATGGTGTGCATGTGGTATTTATTCATCATCGTGAAGAAGGCCGCCCGCTGCCCTATGAAATGGTGAAACAACGGATTGCTGATTATTTAAATGAGAAAGTCCGTCGTAAAGCCATTGCGCAATATATCTACGCACTCATCGCAGACGCAGAGATAGAAGGTTTTGATTTTGATGTTTCTGCCTCGCCCTTAATGCAATAAAGGGTGGGCGGGTGCCTGGCCGGTAAATAAATTTACCATGGAAAGTCTGGGTATTTGGCGTATGCTTAGAAGTAGAATTTTTACTGATAACGACGCTTACCGGACTTCTTTTTTTGAATATCTCGCGAAACGATCACTTGTTATCCGACGCCAAAAGCCGATTTTTAGCGGTGTTGGATCGCATTATTCCTCATTCTATCCTTCAAGATACCAGCGAACGCTTTAAAGCCAGCGCGCTGGTTCAGATCACGGCTATTGTTTGTCTGCTTTCTGTGATCAGCATGATTCTTATTATTAGCGTTGATAATAGCGTGCCCTTAAGACGCTGGTTGACCATTGCATTAATCAGTGTGCAACCCCTGGC
>JBFHPN010000662.1:0-1665 GCA_041592735.1 Oleiphilaceae bacterium
GCCAAACGTTAAATAAACCTTTATCGGCGATTTCATTAAGTTCACCGCCTTTACCCTATTTATTAAAAGTTGAATTTTCCGAAAAAGCAATTGAAAAAGATATGTCCGCTTACGGTCTATCTATATGGGGCAGTGTCCGACCCAGCATTCAGTTTTGGGTGGTGGCCGAAACAGATGGACAGAGACAACTGCTCGGTAAGTCAAATCCACATGTTTTTATGGAATATGTACATAAGGATGCCTTAAGGTTCGGTATCCCGGTTACGTTTCCAGAGGCGGATATGCTGGATCTGCAAAATACCAGTCTGTCGGGTCTTTGGGGCTTGTTCCCGGATGCACTCGATCAGGCCAAGTCGCGATATTCATCAGATGGCCAAGTGATCTTAAAACTTTATAACACTTATTCTAATGCCTGGAGCGCCAACTGGTATTTAACGATTGCCGGAACCCGCTATTCAGGATCTATGGCTGATGCAGATTTGGCGCAGTTAAGTGAGCAGACGCTCAGATCCATATCAAGAATTCTTGCAGAACGTTTTGCCATAAAACCTAATGAAAAGCTAAACAATGCCTCGGTACAAATTGAAGTAACAGAGATAAATAGTTTTAAGGATTATGCGGATGTTCAAGGCTTTCTCAGATTATTAGCGCCGGTTAAACGCCTGGTTGTAAATTGGGTGGAAGGCAAGGTTGTCTCGTTTACCGTTAATCTGAATACCGATGCAGATAAGTTTTTTGAATATATTTTATTGAGCGGCAAACTTAAACGTGTCGAAATACCTGCTGCAGTGAATGTGTTGCCAATGCCTGTAACTGCCGTAACGGGTGTGCAGGCTGTAGAACCAGCACCAGAGCCATATACGGCACCAATAGAACGTTTTAGATGGCAAGCTGCTAAAACAGCCATAACACCGATAGAGCGTTAATTCAGGATGATTCCAGCAAGTCAAATTCCTAACATATTAACCGTTGTCAGGATTATTTTGATTCTTCCATTTGCACTTGCTGTTTATTCTGCAATGTATTTTGAGGCCTTGTTAATTTTCTTTCTGGCTGGCTTATCTGATGGAATAGATGGCTTTCTTGCACGACAGTTCAACTGGAAGTCCCGATTCGGTGCGATTGCCGATCCCTTGGCTGACAAGCTCCTTTTAATTACAGCTTATGTCATGCTCGCCTGGACGCAACAGCTTCCGCTTTGGTTGTTAGGGCTCATTCTGGGCCGGGACCTAATTATTGTAATAGGTGCGCTGCTTTATCATTATTTTATTAGTCACTATGAGATAAAGCCTTCCTTATTGGGGAAATCCTGTACATTAATCCAAATAGTCTATGTTCTGGCATTAATGATTGAACTTACGGGATGGCCAATGGTAGATTGGGTCAGCATTTATGGTTTATACCTGGTCGCGGTGATTACCTTCCTGAGCGGAATTCATTACGTGGCAGTTTGGGGTTTTAAAGCGTTTAAACTGAATCGCACAGCATCACACGAGCTGCGTAAATGAATTTATATAATACTGGAAGACAATTATTTTTACCCGTGCAAACCCGTTTAGAAGAACGCTTTGAACACTATCTTGGTGAAGCCAATACCCAAGCTGTGGATACACTGAAGAACTTCATAGAACAACAACAGGAAACATTAGTGTTTCTCACGGGGCC
>JBFHPN010000663.1:0-1662 GCA_041592735.1 Oleiphilaceae bacterium
GTTAAGCGCAAGAAATTAAGAGTGCTGGTCCCTGAACGGCCGGGATATGGCGACAGCGACCCCTCCCCCAATCGTACACATAAGGATTGGTGCAAGGATCTGTGTGAGCTGCTTGATGAACTTGCCATTCCACGGATTAAGCTCATCGCGCATTCTATCGGTGGCGCCTATGCGCTTGCCATGGCGGAATATATCCCGGAACGCATTGAGCGAATTGCCATGGTCAATGCGGTAACACGCATTGAAGATATGCTTGAAAGCAAGCCGGTTCCGGTTCTGATTTCGGCCGTGCATCAAAGCCTGCGTTACGCGCCCTTCCTGCTTGAACCCATATTGAGGATGGCAGTTGGCCGAAATCTGGAACATTTCTACAATCAACAGCTCAACTTTATGCGACCTACCAAAGAAGGCCGCGCGGCCGATATCAATTTATTGAGTCAACCGGGTTACCGTCACTACAGTATTAATAATTTAAAGCAATCAGCCAAAAAAGGGATTCAAATCTGGGTTGAAGAAATAAAGCTCAGTTTTGTCGAATGGCCGTTCAAGGTAACGAATCGACAAATGGAATACCAGTTCTGGCATGGCGATGAAGATGATGTGATCTCCGTCAATGCTGCTATCCGTTTGGCCAGACAATTAAACACCCAAAGTTTTTTTCGTCTAAAGTACGAGACGCATTTTCTATTTTCACGTCATATCAATGAAGTTATCGAGCATTTGGTTGCCCCGGTACCGCTTAACGCCGGCGATAAATTTCACGCCCTTTCTTTATGATGATGGATTTCCCTGACTTGCTCATTTGAGTTTTCGCGCATTGTCAGATAAGGTTTAACAGACGCATCGCTTCATGAACAATGCCCTGCCACGCGATGAGTACTGCGGCAAGTCTTGGACATCCAAACATCCAGCGAGGTCTGAAATCAAACCATGTTAATTGCAACGAATCCCTATTCAGAGCAGGTGATAGCAAAGTACCAAACCCTTTCAGACTCAGATATCCATCAACAAATTCAATTAGCACATGATGCCTTTCCTGCCTGGCGCGACCGTTCGTTTCAAGAACGCGCCCAAATACTTAAACAGGTTGCTTCCGAGTTGCGCAGCCATAAACAAACACTGGCAGTATTAATGGCTGAAGAAATGGGTAAACCGATTAAAGAAGGCGAACCCGAAGTAGAGAAAGCTGCCTGGTGCGCTGAACACTATGCCGAGCAAGCTGAATACTATTTACAGCCTGAGTTGCTTGCCTCTGATGCCTCCGAAAGTTACGTCAGCTATGAACCTTTGGGCACTATTCTGGGGATACTTCCCTGGAATGTCCCCATCTGGCTGGCCTTCCGGTTTATGGCTCCCGCGCTGATGGCTGGGAATACCTGCGCCATGAAGCATGATCCGCATGTACCTGGCTGCGCACTGGCGATTGTCAACGCCTTTCGAAATGCTGGTGCACCGGACAATATCGTCGTAAATCTACCACTCGAGACAACACAGGTTGAAAGTGCAATACGCGATCCGCTGATCCGCGCGGTTTCCTTTACCGGTTCCTCTGCAGCAGGGGCGAAAGTCGCCGCGATTGCGGGATCTGAAATCAAACCGTGCGTTCTTGAACTGGGAGGGTCAGACCCCTTTATTGTGATGAGCGATGCCGATCTGGAAAAA
>JBFHPN010000664.1:0-1661 GCA_041592735.1 Oleiphilaceae bacterium
ACACCTTAGCCTTAAAATCGCCAAGGTGGGTTATATGACAGTTATGCTAGATGATTTTGAAAGGTTCATCCTTAACAATTGTTAAGCGAATAAAAATTTTACACCGTGAGATGTGAAAGGTTTTAATCATTTGCTTTTACTGGCGTAACAAGCCTGGTCAGGTTTATTTAATCAATAAGCATTTAGTTATCGGTAAATTCTTCTGATAAATCTATCTCTCCATTTGCGTCCCATTTGACTCTGGTGATACCCGGGCTTTCACGCTCTAAACGCTTTAATTCCTGAAGGTGCACTTGCAACTGGATAGACTGATTGCGTACCTGGTCGGCCAGTTCTTTATTCTCTTTCTGCAAACGGCCTATATCCAGGCACTGCCTTATGGTTGAACGTAACTCAATATCATTCCAGGGTTTAGTGATAAACCGATAGATCTCTGCATCATTAATGGCTTTTGTCAGACCTTCCATATCAGTTTGCCCGCTCAGGATTATCCGAACCGTATGCGGATGGGTATTTTTAAATTCTGTTAGAAATTCAGCACCCGTCATTTCCGGCATACGATAGTCGGAAATGACCAAATCGACGTCGGTGTAGGTCAATGCCTCCAAAGCCACAATCGGGGAAGAAAAAATCTCAACATCCCAGTTTTCTCTGGCCAATGCACGCTTCAGCGCTTTAAGTATATTTTCTTCGTCATCGACAAGAACTATTTTTGGCATACCTTTACTCCTGATAATTTTCCAGACACCCTGCTTGAATCTGTAGCACTACTGCTCGGCCTAAGCATCTGAACTCTCGCTGTCTTCACGCGATATATATATCTTGAACTTTTCATGTCCCGCCTGTTCCAGGCTTAATACCTTATCAATCACGGCTTTGTTTAATAAGGAGCCTTTGGACATCAGCAGCATACCCTTGTTATTTAACAGATCACGGGTCAATCGCATTTTCGGCTGCAACGCGAAGCTATCTATTTCTATCTCATCATCATAAACATGCTTGATATCGTATTGCTTTCGGAAATGATTCAGACATTTCACCACAATGGGATCGTATTTTTTTCCGGCTAATTCTTTGATCTTCAGAAAAGCCTCTTCGGCGGATAATTTCTTTTGTAATATCATCCCGGTCTGGTAGCCAACATAATCACAAACCGTTCTGATTACGCGTGCGCCGGCTCGAACCTGCTCAGCCTTAAGTTTGTCCGGGAAGCCACTGCCATCGTAGTATTCTGTATGGTTTCTTATCAATGCTGCAGCCTTTTCAAAGCCGGCGATACTACTGAGAGCCGCCTCGCCAATCGCTGAATATTCCTGGTATTGCCTTTTTTCCTCATCATTCATCAATTCCAGAGGCTTATTCAACAGGTTATCGGAAAGTGCGCTTTTACCGAGTTGGTGGAGCAAGGCTGCATGATATACAGATCTGACGGTGGACTCTTTAAGCTTCAGCGCGATAGCCATCTTTTTCGATAAATCGGCTACGATTTGGGATTCAGCTCTTTGCAGTGATTGGCGTTTGTTAATCACGCTGGAGAAAACTTGAACGAAGCCATCATAGCTTTCTTTCAAATTGCCATAGGCCATGTCCAACATTTGATTAGCCTGCCTGATCTCCTCCGTCCTGGCGGCTACTTTGGCCTCAAGGTTGGCGTTTAAATC
>JBFHPN010000665.1:0-1642 GCA_041592735.1 Oleiphilaceae bacterium
GATGCCAATTGGCAGGGAAGAGCGACCTTGCCGAGTTGTGTCTTCGGTGTCATCGGCCTGGCGGGTTACTGGTTGGCAGGCTGGCTGTTGATTTCGGGTCGAAGCTCTATGGACTACCCGCTTGAAGAGGGTCTCTGGTTTTTCCTGTGTACTAGTTTATGCCTAATGGGTTCAGTGATCATGATGGCAGCCGATGTCCAGAAATACTGCACCTTAAAGTACAAGCGGGGTTTGATTACAGATGGCATGTTTAAGTATGTCAGGCATCCGAATTATTTAGGTGAAATGATGATTTATGGCGCCTTTGCCTTACTGGCCTGGCACTGGATCCCTTTGATTGTGCTGGGGTATTTCTGGGGCTTGATGTTTACCACAAATATGGCAATGAAAGAGGCTAGCATGTCCCGTCACCCGGAATGGCAGGCTTATAAGAAACGAAGCTGGTGGCTGATTCCCGGTATTTTTTAGGATCGTTCATAGCTAGTTGTCGTTGCGATTTTTTTCATCCCACCGGCGTTGCTGTTTTTCGTTAATGAAATCAGGGAACCACTTAACACTGGGGAAGAAAATGACCCGCACCAGACCGATCAGCATCCACATATAACAGACGCTGAAGATTAAACCACAACTCCAGGTGATGTATTCAAAATGGGGTGAGACATATTTAATGCCCCACCAGGAGATAATATCAGTGAGCGAGGCGATCAAACCGATAGGGAAAATCCACTGATAAATAATCAGTCGGCTGAAATGCAGGGAAAAGGGGATACCGACGATAAAGAAGCTGGTGGTAAATCCAAACAAATGCGCGTGGGTAAACGCAATCAGTTTACCTTCGCCCATTTGCTGGAAGTACTGATACGCCCCCCCATGCAGATCGACCTGATAATGCGCCATCGTCCCGCCGAAAAATAAGGCGATTCCATAAAGGATGACTGCCATCCCGATGCCCCGTTGTGCGGCTGTTGGCAGGTCGTGCAGGTTAAAGGTCAGCCCGGTTTGCCGGAAAGGAATAAACCATTTCACCAGCCAGCACATCGCAAAGAAAAATAAAACCAGCGCGGCCGGCCCACCATAAAGCATCCAGGCGGGTTTTGCCGGTGGCACAATAATCAGCGATTCTTCGGGGATGGGTTCATCACTGAAAAAATTAAAGGCTTCTTCTGCCATACTGACAGGGCTAAAGGCCATTAAGATCAGGCTAATCAGCAATGAACCTAACAATAAGCTCTGTGTCGCGTTAGTTCGAATAAATGACATCGCTTATGCCCCTTTTAATCTCAGGTAGATCATGACGCCAGCGCGCTTGACTGCCTGGCTGATTTTTCCGCTCAGGGTATCTGCATCGCTGGCTTCAAGTGTTTGAATTGGTTTGCCAGGCCATGCATCAAAGAGCGGATCTGTTGGTAGTTCAGGTGTATTGTCGGTTTGTAGCATGTGGATAGAGGAAAAGTTTAGTTGCCTGTCGGTGCGCAGTATCAGGAAGAAAGTCTGATCTTGGTGGGTAACCGGGAGGATCATGGCGGTTCCGATAGGGCGGCGATCGGCTACCGGAATGTAAATGGTATTTTCATCATCCATGCTTAATGTGACACCAAGCGTCTGGGCTTTTTGGATGTCTTGTTCTGTCAGGGTGGCGTCC
>JBFHPN010000666.1:0-1637 GCA_041592735.1 Oleiphilaceae bacterium
ATTGATATACACCGGGTGGACTTCCAACTCTTCAAAGATGCCTGCTTGCTTGGCCAGATACGGCCCAGTGTATTTATCGATCAGAATGCCATCTATTCGCTTGGCGGCGAGTTTTTTCAGGTTGGCGATATCATCTTTGACTTCGTTGACGCGTTTTTTATAATCGGCATTGTCCAGGCCGGTTTTATGGTCTTCGCCATAGAAATAGTCTCGTACCACGCCTAATTGAAATTCATATTGGGTAATGTCGGTAATTTTCTTGAGGTCGTATTTTTCCGACTCGCCTTTGCGCACCATCAACACCATGGTTTCATCGCGATAGGGTAACGAAAAGTAGGCAAAGGCTTCGCGCTCTGCGTTGAGTGAAGCACCCGATGCAAAATCAATGGTACCTGCTTCTATTTCTTTTAGTGCACGCGCCCAGGGCCGCTTTACAAAATTCACCTTACACTCTGCTTCTCTAAAAATGGCTTTAACCAAATCATTATCAAGCCCGGTGATTTCATTATCCTGCTGAAATTGATAGGGCTCCCAAGGCTCCCAGGTAGACGTCAGTTCACACTGAGCCGCCAGCTGTGATGAAAAGACACTCAAAATAAAGAGCGTAATAAACTGCTTTTGAATCAATGAAAAGATGTTTTTTATTATTTGCATGACGATCTCCTTTGTTGATGACCTTGATTGAATATAGTCGACGATTTAAGGAGTTCAATGCCCGAACGTGCATGAAAGGTGGTAGTGAACAGGAGGTAAAAACTAACCTATATAGGTAGAAACGCCTCAAGCTGTAAACTAGAAAGCTGAGGCGTTGTGCGCGATAACTAGTTGACTTTAAAGGTCAAGCCTGCGTGACGTTGTAACCGTGCCAGCAGTGCGTCCCCCATGGCAACGGAAGGTGTCAGCACCCCGGATATTTTGGGGGTGGTGGCTTTATCTAAGGCCAGGCATGCCGCACTTTCACCAAGCATTTTAGACGTTGAACCATAGCCCGGGTCGCGGTCTCCGGTAATTTCGGCAGTCATGATTTCACCATCCCGAAATACGCCCACCACCACAAATTTAAAGAAGCCGGCTTCGCGCTCTTCTTTACTTGGCCCTTCACCGGGTTTGGGGAAGAATCGGTTGACCACCTTCTTGTACATCGAGCCGGGTTTACCGGCCATCATCGCAGCCAATGCTGCCAATCCCGCATAGCCTTTTAAGCGACCAGATAAACCTTTGCCACTGACCATGGCTTCTTCGTACTGGAAGTCCTGCCCGTAGGGGTAGCCCATCAAGGCATGTGAGCGACGCACCACTCGGGTATTAATCGCGGCCATGATAAACGGCATTATCCAGCTACCGATATCCGCTTCATACACGACATTTTTTAAATCTTGTTTATCCGGGCCAGAACATTGCCCTTCGGGGTTTAAACCATAGGGATTGAATAAGGTCTTGGCAACCGATGGATCCTTACTGGCTTCAAGCAAGACATTTTCCATACTGGCAAAGGTGCCGCCACTGAAACCACCACTCGCTGATTTGAGCAGCATCTTGACCTTCTGGCAGTACTCACCAAATAACTTCATGGCTTGCTGCTGAACAAAGTAGGTGCCCAGATCCGAGGGAATGGAATCGAAACCACAACAATGCAC
>JBFHPN010000667.1:0-1619 GCA_041592735.1 Oleiphilaceae bacterium
CTTATTTCAGCGGCTTCGTTACATCTGCCAGAATGATATTCTTTCTTTAGTGTTCCCCGGCGCAACACACTCTCGCTTTTTACACAGTATTGGCGTCATGCATGTTGGTGGAAGAATGTTTCGCTCCATGGTTGAGAACAGCCTGAAGTATCGACCCGAACTCAAGCCTCAATTATCTGTCGAGACATTAAACGCCATCAGCTTTTTCAACCAATTAGTGCGCGCAGCCTGCTTGCTACACGATGTTGGGCATAGCAGCTTTTCTCACCAATTCAGTCGGACACCCAGCATTAAAACTGCACTAGCCAAACCAGGTCGCTTCGAGGACTTGTGGCAGGGCATTGATTATTCCACCATGTACCGGGAAATTCCGGAGCATCTTGAACATGAACACTTTTCTGTCAGAGCATCCTGGCAGATCCTTAATGACCTTGATCATGTGCACTTGCCCTTACCGGTTCACGATATTCTATCGCTGATGGAAACAGTCTCTATCGCCCCCAGCGCTGCATTTGAAAGCCATGCAGCGCATCTATGGCCTTTGATCCGGCCAAAGCAGGTGCACAATAAAGAACAACTACCCGACCAGCCACCGGAGGGGTTTGCCCACAAGCTGCAACAGGTACTTGCCAGCATTGTATCCGGAGAACTGGATGCCGACCGAGCAGACTACATGCTGCGAGACGGTTTTCACTCTTCCGTTACCATTGGTGGTTTTAATCTGGACCATCTCTTAAGCAACTTACATTTTGGCTGGTGCGACCAGACTAACTGGTTTGGCCTGGCAATAGCAGAAAAGAGCCTGAGTTCGCTGGAGGACTTTGTCTATAGCCGTCACCAAATGTACCGACAGGTTTATGCACATAAAACCGCTCAGGGTTTTGACTGGCTGTTGCGTGCTGCCATTGATGAAGTCATGCAACAAAAAGAGATTGCCGACTTTGTGGATGCCTGCCTGAGTGATATAAAACAATTCAAACATCTCACAGACAGCTATTTCTGGGAGGCATTCAGACAACTGGCCATAAAACAGCCCGTTTCATACGCTCACTGCATTCTTGAACGCATCAAGATGAAACATATTGCCACGAAAGACAATCTTTCACCTCTTGAAGAACAGCACTACAAACAGTTTTTTGCGAAAGAACAGCCTTGCCCGGAAGATCATGTCATTGCCTCAAGCATTACCGCACGCTTTACCAAAATTAAAGATGACTACAGTAAAATGAAAGTACGCATCAGTAATTATCAAAACCCGCTGCCCATTTTCAGATCAATATCTCAGAGCAGCCAATTTTTTAATAAATTTGTTGATGAAAAGATCACACATTTCTATCTCGATCCATTAACATTAGTGTCCACTTCATAATTTTCGGGTATGCAAGACAGTGAGCATGAAAACTAAAGACAGGATTCTTCATAAAAGCCTCGAACTGTTTAATGAACTGGGCGAGCCTAATGTCACGACCTTGCTTATCTCCGATGAACTGGATATCAGCCCCGGCAACCTCTATTACCACTTCAAAAGTAAATCCGACATCCTGACCAATCTTTTTAACTGGTACGAAAAAGAAATTACCTGCCTGCTTGAAGTACCGGATGAACCCATGGATATTGAA
>JBFHPN010000668.1:0-1603 GCA_041592735.1 Oleiphilaceae bacterium
CCCCCAGTAATGCGCCTCTTGCGGGCTTATTCGATGATCAAGAGCAATTTCCCTGATATCATCGACCATCTTCCCGGTATAAGCATCCTGCCATTTCCCGGCCACCACAAATGCACAATCTTCATGAATCGCGTACTTGATTTCCTGGAGGCTGGTATCTGCTAAAACCTGGGTATAGCTCTTTTGACATTCTCCACGCTTTGCCTGCCATTCACGAGGAGAAAAAGGACGAATTCGGGATGCAGCAGCATCAGTTCCCTTGTGAATAGTAAAACAAGGCTCACTATAGCATTTGTATTCCCCGTCTTCGTAATAGCCGCCAATAAAATCCAGACCGGCAGGTGGCTCTTCAGCCACACTGAACGATGAATAAAGCCCACAGATGAACAGCAAAAACAGAACCATAGCCTTTTGACTTAAGCGGCCTGCCGCGCTGAAGTAAGGTTCGGTAAATACATTTAGCAAAGCCAAGAAAGACATTCCTTGTTTACTCTTAATAATCAATGAGACGACAATCAGTATGCGAAATTCTGGGCTATACTACTGTTTTTACAAATGAAATGACGCAGTCTGATTCACAATTTATAAAACACATTAATGATAAACGCGAAACAAGTTAAGCAGTTTAATGAAGAGTTGTGATCCAGTTTTCAGCAAAACGGGAGCAAGTCTCAAAACTGTGCAGCAAGCCCGAACTTGCTAGGTTTTTACAAGTGATTATTAGATAATAGCAGTCTTTTTTAAAGGCACCCAAATTAACCAGATCAAGGATCGTGAACGCGTTTATGACTCGTATAACCCAAGGCATATTCCTGTTATCGATAATATTGCTCTGCCAGGCAGGTAAAGCAACCGCTCTCGAAGTTCGCAAAATCTGTACCTGGGACCCGGTTGGCATGAATGGCCCGGTCATGGCATTTTTTAAAGATCTTAAAGCAACAGCGATCCCCTGGGGCTATGATTTTGACTTTATTCCCTATGATGATGAAAATAAAGCCACCACCGACTTAGCCAATAATGTCTGTGATATCGCTATCGTCACCGCTATTCTCTCCAGAGATTATGTCCAGTTTGCCGGCACTTTAGATGCTATCGGTGGCATCACCTCAGAAGACAAACTCAAGAAAACACTCGCCACGATCACCTCACCCAAGGCAACCGATTTAATGTCGGATGGCAATTATGAAGTCGTCATTTCCATGCCTGTCGGTTCGATGTTTGCCTACGTCAACGATAAATCTATCAACAACATTGACCGATTCCGGGGAAAGCGCATCGGGATATTGAACGGCGATATTCAAACCAAAACCTTCGCAGAGCTGGCTGGCGCAATACCCATGAATACCTCTCTTGCCAATTTTGTCGATCAGTTCAAACGAGGCATCATCGATATTATCTTTATGCCGGCTCTGGCCTATGAAACCTTTGAGCTCTATAAAGGTCTGGGAGATAAAGGTGGCATACTCGATATTCGACTGTTTTACGGGATGATCCAGGCAATCTCACGTAAATCACAATTTACCGATGAGTTTGGCACCAATATGCGTCGTTATATGTATAACAAGCTGGCCAACACCATCAATATGATCGAACAGGCAGAAAG
>JBFHPN010000669.1:0-1599 GCA_041592735.1 Oleiphilaceae bacterium
ACACTTAGATCAATCCGGGCATTCCAATGAACCTTCTATTGAATATGCACTAGAGCCTAAGCTTGATGGTGTGGCAGTTAGCCTCTTCTATAAAAATGGCCAGCTCATTTATGGTGCCACCAGAGGAGATGGAAAAACTGGTGAAGATATAACACATAATGTGAGAACGATACATTCTGTTCCCCTTTCACTTGCCGGAGATCAGTACCCGGAAGAGCTAGAGGTAAGAGGGGAAATTGTAATGCCTAAAAAGGCCTTCAAAACTCTTAATGAAGAGGCCTTAAAGAAGGGGAACAAGCTGTTTGTAAACCCAAGAAATGCTGCTTCCGGCAGTTTAAGGCAACTTGACCCTAAGATAACGGCATCCAGGAAGTTAAAATTATTTGCTTATGGTATTGGCTTTACTAGTCAGGGATCAATTGCAAGCACACATTCTGACAGTTTAAAGCGCCTACAAGGTTGGGGCTTTAACATTAGTGCGGAAATGAGAGTAGCCAGCTCTATAGATGATTGTTTTGCCTTTTGCCAGGCACTAGAGTCGAAGCGCTCTGAGCTTGAACACGACATCGATGGCGCGGTTATCAAAGTTAAACACTATCAATTGCAGGAGCGTCTGGGTTTTGTTTCCAGATCCCCGCGATGGGCGATTGCCTATAAGTTCGCGGCTGAAGAAGAAATGACCACATTGATGGCTGTCGATTTTCAGGTAGGAAGAACAGGGATCATTACACCCGTTGCCCGGCTTGAGCCCATCTTTGTTGGCGGGGTAACTGTCAGCAATGCTACGCTTCATAATATGGATGAAATACGACGTCTTGATCTGAAAATTGGTGATAAGGTTATCGTGCGCAGGGCAGGGGATGTGATACCCAAAGTCGTCAGAGTTGTCCTTGAACAGAGAGATTCATCTAAACCGCTTACAGAAATATCTTTACCAGATAATTGCCCTGTCTGCCGTTCGCCAATTGACATAGATACTACCAGTATACATGCACGATGCAGCGGTACATTAATTTGCCCGGCCCAACTCAAAGAATCCATAAAACATTTTGCGTCACGTAAGGCAATGGATATTGAAGGCCTGGGTGATAAATTAATAGAACAGCTCGTCGACAAAGCACTGGTCAAATCCGTGACGGATATTTATGAACTGAAAGCACCTGTTCTGGCATTAATGGATAGAATGGGGGCTAAGTCTGCAAGTAAAGTGATCGATGCTATCGAAAACTCAAAGCATATTGAATTATCAAGATTTATCTATGCCCTGGGAATACCGGAAGTTGGACAAACCACTGCAGAGCTATTAACAAACCACTTTTCGACTTTTGAGCAAATCATTCATTCAACAGAAGAAGAATTGATGGAAATTCCGGATATTGGGCCCGTTGTTGCTCATAATATAGCCACTTTTTTTAAACACCCCGATAATTTGAATAAGTTAACGTTATTCGAAAAATTTGGCATTACATTCAAACAAGCACCGCTTTCAGAGGAAGTTAATACAACGAGTAATCTCTTTGGTAAATCTGTCGTCATAACAGGCACTTTACCCTCAATGAGCAGAGATGACATGAGTGCAAAGCTAAAACTTGCGGGCGC
>JBFHPN010000670.1:0-1598 GCA_041592735.1 Oleiphilaceae bacterium
ATGGCGCCCCAATGGGCTGCGGCGGCTAAAACGGTGAGTATCAGCCACTGATGCAAAAAGCCCACGTCGGGATTTTTGCTGCGTGTCAGTACTAGAAAGTGAGCGACACGCAACACGCAAAAGGTGACCAGTAAAAGCGTGTTGACCAGGAAGAAGGCAGGTTTGGATTCCAGTAAATTGTATGAAAAAGAGAGGATTAGCCAAATGCAAAGATACGTTAATATCCCGCTTTTGGCACGATTCGTTAAATCGGTTAAAGCCAGTGACTGGAGCTGTTCATGGTAACTGTGCAGAGACATATATAATTCCGTAGAGGCAGTCCAGACGATAGCATCAGGATTCTGTCGTTATGTAAGATCTAAAAGGTAGATCAAAAAACCATCAATTTCTAAAATATTCGTCAAGTTTAGGGAATCATTAGAATTTTGCCAATGTGTTGATTTAATTTTAGTTCATCAAACGCCTCAGCAAACGATTCGAGCTTGAATGTCCGGGCGATCAGTGGTTTAAGCTGTTCGTTTTGCAGCCCGGATGTAATGGCATTGATAGCTAGATTTTTTTGTGATGAATTTTCCAGTGTTTCATTCAGGGTATAACCTCTGAGGGTTAAACGCCTTTTCATTAATACACCTGCGTGGATATTCATCGGGCGACGATCGAGCATACCTTGTATGACAATGCGCCCGCCGGTGGCTGATGCCTTCACTAAGCCGTAGGAGGCTGGCCCGGCGACCGCGTCAAATACCAGGTCTGAACCCTTTGCTGAAGTGAATTCACGCACCTCGTTAACATAATGCGTATTGGCCTTGTCTAATTCCTCACCTTCTAGTCTGGCAGGGAACACCAACACATGGTCGGCACCTTGCGTATATAATTCGGCGCATTTGGCCGCATCACTCGTGGTGGCAATTACCTTGGCACCATAGAGCTTGGCAACTTGTATGGCGGCGATACCAACAGAGCTTGAGGCGGCTGTGATCACAACGGTTTCACCGGCAGTGAGGTTGCCACAGTCAATCAGCCCGCCCCAGGCAGTTAAATATGCCATCCAGGCAGCGCCACAGGTCAGATCTTCAAGATTAGTCGGGCACGGGATCAGACTGGTTTCGTCATAAACACCGTACTCTGCGTAGCAGCCTTGATGGCGTATATCAAAACTCATGGGCAGGATGGCGACACGATCTCCTTCATGGAACCGGCGTGAATCAACATTCTCACCCAATTTGTCAATGACTCCGGCACCTTCAAAGCCTAATCGTGAACAGGGTATGGTGGGGAAAAAGTAGCGACCCTGACAATAAAGCAAGTCAGCGCGGTTCATTCCCATCGACGTAAAGCGAACACGCACTTGCCCTGGCTCTGGTTCGGGCAGCGGCACATCATGAATGGCCAGCGTTTCGGGCTGATTCGGGTGTTTTAGCAGAAGGGCGCGCATTACTCTTTGTCAATCTCCAGTTGCTGTGGAAGTTTGTTAATTCATCATCAGGCAGACAATCCAGAAGGCAGTATCATCGGGTTATTTTGATAAAGCATAGACTAAATGCATGATATAGATCATCTATATTGCATTTTGTCACAAATGAACCAGGCAATATGAA
>JBFHPN010000671.1:0-1598 GCA_041592735.1 Oleiphilaceae bacterium
GGCGCCTGGATTTTTATAATGGCACGAATGGCCGGATCTATGACAGCTGGGGTTTGTCCGGCGTGATCGATGATGAGGCAGCCGGTTGGGGGGCCTTGTCATTTTCGGGTGGCGGTTTGCAAAATGGATCGAAAGACGGCATTGCCTTGGTCGATAACCTGGGTGCCCTTGTGCAATTTATTAGTTATGAAGGCGTACTTACCGGAACGGAAGGCGCAGCGCTTGGTATTACGTCAATCGACGTGGGGGTGAGCGAAACTAGCGCTACCCCAGCGGGCACGTCCCTTCAGCTAAGTGGTTCGGGAACCGGCTGGCAGGATTTCAGTTGGACTAGCCAGGCCAGTTCGTTTGGTGAACTCAATGCATCACAGTTTTTTAGTGCCCTGCCTCCGCCACTGAAGCCGGTCTTGCATAGTGTCGCAGAACCTCATGCCTTGGCGCTGTTATTGCTGGGTTTTGCCGGCTTGCGCGTCTCGCGTTTGAAGCGCTTAAGGTACCACTTTAGCTAGTTCATCACGCATCGATGAAATAGTTTCCCGGTAATCAGGGCTGTTGAAAATGGCTGAGCCCGCCACAAAGGTGTCGGCTCCCGCGGCAGCTATTTCAGCGATATTCTGGACGGTGACGCCACCATCTATTTCAAGACGGATATTTCTGCCGGAAGCGTCAATCAATGCCCTGGCCTGCTTTAACTTGGATAGTGTGCCCGGGATGAATTTTTGTCCGCCAAATCCCGGGTTAACCGACATCAACAGCACCATGTCCAATTTATCCATAACATGTTCAAGATAATGTAAAGGGGTAGCAGGGTTAAATACCAGGCCGGCCTTACAGCCACCGTCTTTGATTAACTGCAAGGAACGGTCTATATGGTCAGAGGCTTCGGGGTGAAAGGTAATGTAAGTGGCACCTGCATCGATGAAACTGCGGATCATGTCATCTACCGGCTTCACCATTAAATGCGCATCAATCGGGGCGGTCACGCCATGTTTACGCAATGCGGCACATACCATGGGGCCAATAGTCAGGTTCGGTACATAATGGTTATCCATCACATCAAAATGGACAATATCGGCGCCTGCCGCCAACACATTATCTACTTCCTCGCCAAGACGAGCAAAATCAGCAGATAGAATAGACGGTGCGATTAAAAATTGACTCATAGTAACCTCGGGATAAAAAATTTGAGCTATTCTAACTGACAGGACGCGAAGGTAATAGTCAGAATCAACTATCAGGAGTTTTCCGTGAGTTTATCGGTCAGACAAAAAGATGTGGCGTGCTTTTTTTTGTTTTGTTGTCTGTGTTTCTTCCCAGTGTATCTAAACACTCTAAAAGCCGAAACCACGGCGGATGTTCAAGTTGCGGAACAAGCTCGAACCGCGTTTCTTGATCCGGAATTGAAAGCACAAAAGGCGCTGGCTGAAACGCTGAAAGAGCATGAAAAGGTGTGGTTAGAGCTGGTATATCCAGAAACCAATGAGACGAAAAAGGTTTTAGCCATTATTAAATCCTCGCTGATACCCGAAAAGCAGGGGGCTGTTTTGATCTTGCATGACAAGGAGCAACATGCAAACTGGCCTCAGGTGATCTCACCC
>JBFHPN010000672.1:0-1594 GCA_041592735.1 Oleiphilaceae bacterium
ACATCAACCAGATGCCGTGACTCAGTCACGCCCCAGAAAACTTTGGAAATGCCCATTTTCATTTCCCAGCCATCAGCGACATGCGTCCAGTACGCCTCCCGAATATCTGCATGGCTTCGCTGAGGATCCTGATCATCCAGGCGACCAAAAACCGCCAGATGAAATGAATTGTCATCTACTCGCGCCTGATATTCAAAAAGTGATCGGACGGATGGCTGAAACCTTGCTTGCTGCTGCAGGCCTTGTTCTAAAAAGAAACGGCTTTCCAATGCCAGCTCTGCGCTAAAATCGGATTTATCTTTTGCGTAACTCTGGGAATTAATCAGGATCAAGCCAAACAAACTAACCAATAAAGGTTTAAGCATCTGGCGTTGACGTAAGATTTGTCTGGCCTTAGAACAACTCGAACGAAATGTTCGTTGAATGGAATACACGGTATTGTTCCTTTTATTTTAGTTAAATGAGAAAAAAGCTTTCACATGATGCAGCGGCTGAATATGGCTTTCAACCGCATATATGGAAAAGTTTTTTTCGAAAAGATTTACAAACACAAAAATACTGTATACATTTACAGCTACTGGTTATTTACACAGATAAAAACTTTTTTAACCGGCTTTATTAGTTAACGGAATCTTACACATGCTCAAACTTACAAAACGCCAACTTGAAGTACTCGAGCTAATCAGACATAACATCGAAGAAACTGGCTATCCACCCACCCGTGTGGAAATTGCAGAACGCCTGGGATTTCGTTCAGCGAATGCCGCAGAGGACCATATAAAAGCCCTTGCAAAAAAAGGCGCCATTGAAATAGTGCCGGGGGCCAGCAGAGGCATTCGTCTTCCTCAATCGAATATACCGGAAGGTTTACCCATTATTGGCCAGGTAGCGGCGGGCAACCCGATACTTGGTGAAGAAAATATTGAAGATTACTGCACCCTCGCGCCAGAATTTTTCCAACCTCCCGCTGACTATCTGTTAAGAGTCAAAGGTCAGAGCATGAAAAATATCGGCATTTTCGATGGGGACTTACTCGCCGTTCACAAAACAGAAACGGCCAGAAATGGGCAAATAGTCGTCGCCCGAATAGGTGACGAGGTCACTGTTAAACGCTTGTTCCAGAATAAACATATTGTTGAACTGCAAGCAGAAAATGAAGAATTTGAACCGATTGTCGTCGATTTGAGGGAACAAGAAGTCATCATAGAAGGATTAGGCGTCGGCATCATACGTAAGGAGACTTTGCAATGAAACAGCTGTCGATGTATGAGCAGGATATAGCCTACGACCTGAGTGGTCGTCATTTAAATAACTATCAACCTGTGCGCTGCGCCCAGGTGCAACAGATGCCTGATAATGCATCCGTTCCTGCCAGCACGCACAGACAAGAGCCTCCGCTTGCGGCCAATGTCACAGAAATAGTGTTGGCGAAAGATTCGGTCGACAGCATTTCATTGATACTGCCGATGCTCATTAATCTGCATCAGGAAAAACGCTGGCTGGCATGGATCGATCCCCCAATTCAACTGTTGAAAGAATGGCAAAAAGCTCACCATAATAAAGCCTTGAATGAAATTATGATTTTACGCTCGAA
>JBFHPN010000673.1:0-1593 GCA_041592735.1 Oleiphilaceae bacterium
CTGCCGAGATTGCTGGTGACCTTGTTTGTGGTGATTGCGGCCGGCCCGTTCATGATGCAAAAAATTCTCGATTATACAGAAAACCTGATCCGCAATATCCCCGTGTTTATAGGCTAAAGCAATGGAATTTACCGATGCACAAATTGGCGCATGGGTGGGTTCTTTTGTGTGGCCTTTATTTCGTATCGCCAGTTTTTTAATGATCATTCCGATCTTTGGTACCCAGTTAGTGCCTGCTCGCGTCAGAGCGGGTATGGCTTTTCTGCTGGCCTTGATTGTTGCACCGATTATCCCGGAAGTGCCTTTGATTGAGGCCTTGTCTGTTAATGCAGTGTTGGTGACCATTCAGCAGGTTTTTCTGGGTGCGTTAATGGGTTTGATGTTTGTGATGTTGCTGCAAATTTTTGTGGTGGCAGGCCAAATAGTGGCCATGCAAATGGGCTTGGGATTTGCTTCGATGGTGGATCCGACAAACGGTGTTACCGTGCCGGTATTATCCCAAATTTATCTTATCTGTGTGACACTTGTTTTTCTCGCAATGAATGGTCATCTGGTGATGATTGAGATGATTGTCGAAAGTTTTAGTATCTGGCCCATCTCGCAAGACATACTTGGTGGTGTGAGTATCCAGCCAGAAGAACTATGGCAGTTTCTGATGCGCATTAACTGGCTGTTTGCTTCAGCTTTATTGGTTGCATTACCCGTCATTACAGCGGTGCTGATTGTTAATTTATCCTTTGGTATTGTGACTCGTGCAGCGCCACAGATGAACGTGTTTTCGCTGGGTTTTCCTATTGGTATGTTATTTGGCTTATTTTTAATCTGGGTGAGTGTGGCTGAACTGGCGCCGATGTTTGAGCGCTTTAGTCAGGAATTATTTGAATTTTTCCGCGAAATAAAAGGGCGCTAACGATATGGCTGAAGATGGCGATAGCAGCCAGGATAAATCCGAAGAACCCACCGGCAGGCGCATCGAAAAAGCGCGTGAGGAGGGGCAGGTTCCCAGATCGAAAGAACTTAATACCACCTTTCTGCTGATGATGGGCACGGCGGGCTTATTGATATTTGGATCCCAAATTGGCCAAAGCCTGGTAAATGTTATGAGGGCCAGTTTTTCCTTCACACGTGAATATGTGATGGATGAAAAACAAATGAGCATGGCTTTAGTGAATGCCGCTATTGAGGTGGCTCAAATTGTCTTGCCCTTATTGATATTGTTATTTTTGGCCGCCGTCATCGGTTCTGTTGCCTTAGGTGGCTGGTTATTTTCCTCAAAAGCCTTGGTGCCGAAATTCAGTCGTCTGGATCCGATTAAAGGCATCGGTAAGATGTTCGCCCTGAAGTCGCTTGTTGAACTGCTAAAAGCGATTGCAAAAGTGACTCTGGTGATGTTCTTCGCCGTTGTGCTGATTCGGTCGAAGATGCCGGAACTTCTGGGTCTGGGCCATGAAAGCGTTATTCCTGCCATGGAGCATGCGACCCAGATACTTGGCTGGAGCTTTTTTCTGTTGTCTTGCACGATGATTTTCATTGCTATGATCGATGTACCTTTCCAAATGTATGATCATATTAAAAATCTCAAAATGACCAAGC
>JBFHPN010000674.1:0-1581 GCA_041592735.1 Oleiphilaceae bacterium
CACAGGAAAATCACCTGAATTGGAATTAGAAGTTTAGTTTCTAAACATCTTTAATAACTCGCTATATCAAATCTTAATTAGTTTCTCAGTTGCTGCAGGCAGTTTGATTTACGGAAAAATCGCTGCCTCTTTTTCTATACAGTGAAATAAATGTCTTAGGTTTTTTTCAGTCAAAACCGGGTTAATTATTATCTGTCGTTTCAACTAAAGTTTAGTTTATTAGTGGTACGAGTTTTAGGATTTTTCCGCTGTCAACGGAGATATACAGCCAGCCTTCTTTACTTTCGATGACGTTCCGAATACGTTCACCCAGTTCTTCCAGAAGCCGTTCTTCTTTGGCTTCCTTCATGGACTCACCGTTTGACGTAAGCTGAATACGATTAAGATGTGTTAGCACCAGTGCACCGGCAAATAAGTCGCCACGCCATTTTGGAAAGGCATCTCCCTGGTAAACCAGTAAGCTGCTTGGTGCTATCGAAGGTATATAGTATTTAAACGGTTGTTCCATGCCTTCTTTTTCAGTAGATTCACCCACCTGAAAGGGCCCCCAGTATTCTTTGCCGTAGGAAATGATTGGCCAGCCATAATTTAAACCAGGCTGAATGATGTTTATTTCATCGCCTCCTCTTGGTCCATGTTCTATTTCCCATAACACTTTCCTGGTTTTGTCATAAAACAGGCCTTGCGGATTCCTGTGGCCATAGCTCCAGATTTCAGGCAGAGCAGTGCCATGCGTATAAAACGGATTGTTAACGGGTATGCTGCCGTCTAAATTTAATCGAAGCAGGGTGCCTGCATGGTTTGATAAATTCTGGCTGTTTTCGCGTTCTCCCCGATCCCCGACACCAAAATAAACATGCCCGCTCTGATCAAAAGTAATTCTGCTTCCAAAATGTTGTGCGCTATCTGAGGCGGGGCGTGTTATTAGGAGGTCTTGCCAGTGATATAGCTTGAGATTGGCTAACTTGGCTCTGGCTAGCGTGGTCGCGCCACCGCCATCGATTGGTTTACTATAAGTGAAATAAATCCAGTGGCTTGCGGAATAATCGGGTGAAACAGCAATATCGAGCAGCCCACCTTGACCCTTTGCAAATATCGCTGGAAGGCCGCTGATGTCAGACATGCGGCCTGATTGCAAATCTAACAGCTTTAGTGAGCCGCTGCGCTCGGTGATGAGTAATTCACTACTTGATATAAGGGTCATACCCCATGGGATGGACAGACCTTCTGCAACCAGTTCGAGTTGATAAGGCATTCCTTCGCTGACGCCTTTCATCAATATGCTTGCGTTTAATGTGCCAGTTGATATGACAAATAAGAAACAAATTGTTGCTATTCGCATAAATCACTCGTTATTCGTTGAGCGGCAAAGATAAAACGGATTGCAGCTGCTTTCTATTAATAATTACTCTCTTATAAATAACGCTACATCCTTAGAAATCAATCTTAACGTGCATTGGTAGTGTCTTGCTATGTATGCAAAGCTCTCATCATGGAAAAACGTAATGTGCGTTGGATCCTTGATGTAGTGCCAGTGCTCAAAAGCCGTATCAGGTATGCGTTTCGTCATTACGCCTATAA
>JBFHPN010000675.1:0-1578 GCA_041592735.1 Oleiphilaceae bacterium
AAAAGACGCTTGCGCTTCCCGGCGAATTTTATTGCTGAACCACAGCGTCAGCCCGATCACCAGAATCGGCAATAGATATCCTGAATAGATATTCAACGCCGTTTGCCGCTCATCAAGCTGGAAATGTGGCAGCTCAACTCCCTGCCTGTCTATCACGACCAGCACCAAGGTAAAAATCGTCATCACACAAAACCACAGAAAACCATAAACGCTATCGGTAATTAAATAAGCAAAGACCATAATCCCCACTACCCAGAAAATATGCGGTGAGTGAATACCTTCAAGATGGTAAATCAGTGAACAGCAGTAAATGACCATTAACATCACACTGATGTTGGCCATCAGCATCACGGGTAATTTTTTATATTTATTCGCAAGGGCCAGTACCGGCGCACCTACCACTAATAGCCAGGCCCATACTGCCAAATCGTGGTAGCCGAGCTTCGACCACTTAATCAAACTATAAGTTGCCGCCAGAAAGGTCATAATACAGGCGAATGCAATAATCTTGTGCCTCACCAACATCCCCGCATCCTTAACCTGCCCAGGTATTAGTAAAGCAAATAAAATCACAAGGGGATTCTTCACAAATTATCCTTTCAACCGAAAATTAAGAGACATACCATAAGCTTGGCCAATATCCATAATTAAAGTGTGCGTTTACTGCTCTGTAAAGAAATAAGCCACACACTTGTGCAAGTTAGCCACGAATCCCTCAATAACATAAAAAATATTTCCTTTTAAAATAATAGAGCTTATACTCTAATTTAGAGTATAAGCTCTATTTAATGACTGAAGATTCATACTCAGACATAGAGCATACACTTCCCTGATACCGTTTTATTACTTAACCCCAAGAGAACAGATATGTTATTCCCCGTAAAAGTTCAGTATTACAAAGGCCTGGCAAAAGCACTTAAAATAGCAGCAGCGGTTATTCCGATGCCTAAACCAACGTTATTTACAGGTAAAGATTCATCCCTTGAACTCTGTTCAGCAATCAGCCAGCTGGGAATGAAGAAAATATTAATTGTCACCGACAAAGTCTTAATGGAAATTGGCCTGCTTTCTAAAATTCTGGCGCGCTTAGCCGAGGAGGGCGTCGATTTTGTTGTCTATGACGGCATCCTGCCAGATCCTACCTATGACCAAATTGAAACCGGCCTGGAAATGCTTAAAAACAATCATTGCGAAGCTATTCTGGCGGTGGGTGGCGGCTCCCCGATTGATGCCAGTAAAGCAATAGCCGCTCGTGCCACAAACGATAAGCCACTGACCAAAATGGCAGGACTGTTTAAGTTGCGAAAAACACCTATGCCCTTGTTTGCCATTCCCACCACAGCAGGCACAGGCTCAGAGGTGACGATTGTATCCGTCGTTTCAGACCCTGAAACCCACAAGAAAACACCGATAATCGATCCGAAACTGGTACCGATGATGGCGGCTCTGGACGGTTCTTTGATGCTTGGTTTGCCCCCTTCGGTCACTGCGGCAACTGGGATGGATGCACTGACGCATGCCATCGAATCCTATATCTCTGTCAACGCGACAGACGAAACTAATGCCTATGGACTAGCC
>JBFHPN010000676.1:0-1563 GCA_041592735.1 Oleiphilaceae bacterium
ACGTGATCGGTGTTACGTCTATTGATGAATTATTTGATGAGATCCCTTCTCACCTCCGTGCCAAGCCTCTGATGGGGGTCCCGGAGGGCTTAAGTGAAATGCAAATGATGCGTTTGCTGGCTGATCGTGCACAACAAGATGAAGGTGCTTTATGTTTTATTGGGGCGGGAGCCTATGAGCATCATATTCCGGCAGCTGTTTGGGATGTCACCATGCGGGGTGAATTTTTAACGGCCTATACGCCCTATCAGGCAGAAGCGAGCCAGGGAACGCTGCAGCTTATCTATGAATATCAATCCATGATCTGTCAGTTGACCGGCATGGATGTATCGAATGCCTCTTTGTACGATGGGGCCTCCGGTTTGGCTGAGGCGGTTCTGATGAGTATCAGAGCGAATCGTAAATCTAAAAGTAAGAAAGTTCTTTTTGCAGGCACGGTCCATCCGCTTTATCAAAAAGTAGTCTCAGATGTCATTTCCAATCAGGAAATCGAGATCGTTGTGATGCCGATTGATGCCGATGCATTGTCTGTGGATCATGCAGCATTGGCTGAGTTCGCCGAGGAGGATTTTGCAGCGCTGGTGATTCCGCAACCAAACTTCTTTGGCACGCTTGAAGCAGTCAATGAGCTTACTGACTGGGCGCAAGCAAAAGGCATGTTGGTGATTGGTGTGGTAAATCCGACAGCGCTTGCTTTATTTGCGCCACCGGGAGAGTGGGGCAGTCAGGGTGCCGATATCGCTGTGGGAGAGGGGCAACCCTTGGGTATTCCTCTAGCTTCGGGCGGGCCATATTTTGGTTTTATCGCGTGTAAAGAAGCATTAGTTCGCCAAATGCCAGGTCGAATTATCGGTCGCACTGTTGATCTTGAAGGCAAAGAAGGCTTTACGCTGACGCTTCAGGCCAGAGAGCAGCATATCCGACGATCCAAAGCCACCTCGAATATTTGTACTAACCAGGGCTTGGCCGTGACAGCGGCCACCATTTACATGACCTTGCTGGGTTTTGAAGGTTTATCCAGAGTGGCGAAAGCCAGCCATGCAAATGCCCGTAAATTAATGACCTTACTTGCAGAGATGCCTGGCGTGCGCATTAGAAGTAAAGGTGCTTTTTTTCATGAATTTGTCCTCCAGTTGGATCATGACAAACCATCCTTCGCGGCCGAAGTTATGAATAATATGGCTGAACAGGGCATTCTGGCGGGCTTGAATTTAACAGAATATGGGGCAGATCTGGCTAATTGTATCCTGGTGTGTGTGACTGAGGTTAAAACAGATCATGACTTGAGTTTGTATCAAGCTGCGTTATCTCGTGCCATCGATGAGGTGAAAAGTACATGTTAATATTTAAAAAAGGTAGTCAGGGTCGCTTTGCCTCTTCACAAGCCCCTAAGGAAGTGGCTGATATCAGTGATTTACCGGCAGAATTGCTGCGTAAAACACCGGCGATTATGCCAGAAGTTTCAGAATTGCAGGCTGTCAGGCACTTCACCAATTTGTCGCGCAGAAACTTTTCTATCGATACCCAGTTCTATCCACTAGGGTCATGCACGATGAAATACAA
>JBFHPN010000677.1:0-1552 GCA_041592735.1 Oleiphilaceae bacterium
CCAGCGGGGATGCGTTCAAAGGCACCGGCAATTCAATCTCTTTAGGCATTGGGGTGAATCCTGTTTGGCTCAAAGCCACGATCAACAACAGCCATAACACTCAAACACAGTATCGTTTATCTATCGAAACGCCCTGGCTGGATCATATTGATACCTGGTTAGTTCACGAGGGACGAGTTATTCGCCACGTTACCGGTGGTGATGCCGTCCCGTTTGATGAGCGACCAATGTCTTATCGGGTGTTTGCATTCGAAACTGACTTCCCACCCGGTATAACGGATATCTATTTTCGAGTCGATTCGCTTGGACCTATGGCTATTCCAATCAGATTAAGTACCGTCGACGCTGCCGAGAAACGGGATATTTCTTCTGCCTATGAGTATGGGTTTCTTTACGGAATTATGGCTGCCCTGGCACTCTACAATTTAGTCTTATTCACGATTATCAGGAAAAAAATATTTGGCCTATATAGCCTTTACTTGATCGGTTTTATCCTGAATAGCCTGTCTTATACGGGTCAAATGCACACCCTGATTACCGCAGATTATGGCCCCTACTTTCAGGACTGGACAGATTGTTTTCTAATGATCACCTACAGCATAACGGGCTTGCTCTTCGCTCGAAAATTATTGAAAACCAAACAATACGCTCCCCGGCTCGACAAGATAACTCTCGGCGTGGTGACGATATTTCCACTTGGCATTTTTGCAGGTGCACTGGCAAACCAACTGGTTTTTTCGCTTGTTTTGGCGTTTATTCTTAACTCCAGTTTTGCCCTGCTCTTTGTCTCACTGGGTGTCGCCGCACTCAGGGCGGGTTCAGAATTTGCCAAATTGTTTTTGTTTACCTCGGTACAAGCCTCTGTTTGCATTGGTATTTCGACAATGGCTGTCGGGGGACTATTACCCTACAACGACTTAACCTTTAAATTGATAGAAGTCGGTATGGCATTAGAGGCGATCTTACTTGCGGTCATTGTTGCGCAACAATTCCGTATGGCACAGCGAGACAAACAGATGGCCGAAACCTTTGCACGCACTGATGGATTAACCGGGCTGCTTAATCGCCGAGGTTTTCAGGAAATGGCCAATAAGTTATGGGAAAACCTGCAGCGCAACAGACGGGATGTCTCTATTGTGCTCTTAGATATTGACCATTTCAAAAACATTAACGATACCTACGGGCATTTTAAAGGCGATGAGGTGCTGGTTGGACTCTCGGACTGTATCCAAAATACCATCAGAAAAGGAGACATTGCTGCGCGTTGGGGGGGTGAAGAATTCATTCTGTTGTTGCCGGAAACAGATCAGCAAGAGGCGCTTATACAAACCGAACGTTTGCGCCAGGCCGTCGAAGCGCTGCGCATTGAGAATAAACATGACAACTTGTGTGTTACCGGCAGTTTCGGCGTATCCGGCACATCTAAAATAAATAACGGTATGAGTAAAGCAACCCATCATTATGATTTTGAGCGTTTAATCAAAGAAGCAGATGAGGCCTTGTACGCCGCTAAAAACAGTGGTCGTAATCAGGTGTTTTTCTTTTTAAATGA
>JBFHPN010000678.1:0-1550 GCA_041592735.1 Oleiphilaceae bacterium
ATCTTTTGTTGATCGATATAAGCGGCTTATTAAGCTTTCTAACTGATGCATAACTACGCTAGGACCTTTTTCTCAAAGGATTAGGTTAATTTTACTATCCTTACTTTAGTTCATATCTGTCAGACTCACTATACTGAAATTTACCCAGACGGCTGAGCGCAGCATCTTGATATAGATAAAGGATCACTTATGAGCAAAAAAAAATACGATGTATTAATCGTGGGAGCAGGCATTGCCGGCTTGGTCTGCGCTTATGAATGTCTGAATAAGGGATTGGATGTCTGTATCGTTGATAGAGATACAGCTGACAATATCGGTGGATTAGCGCGTTGGGCGTTTGGCGGCATGGCATTAGTCGACACGCCCTTACAGCGCAAGATGGGAATACATGACAGCCCGGAGATAGCACTGCGTGACTGGCACTCGTTTGCCCGTTTCGATGCTGCGGATGTGTGGCCAAAACAATGGGCGCAAGCGTATGTGAATGAGTCTTCCGAAAAAGTCTACCACTGGCTGACAGGCTTAGGGCTTAAATTTTTCCCGGCTGTCAATTGGGTAGAGCGGGGCATGTATGGCGATGGCAATAGTGTGCCCCGTTACCATGTTATCTGGGGGACAGGGCAGCGCCTGGTTGAATTGTTTGTCGATAAACTTCAAAACCATGTTCATCATTCAAAATTAACCTTGTTATTTGAACATAAGGTAGAAGATTTTATTCAAGCGCAAGGGCGTATTGCCGGATGCCTGGGGATATGTGAACAAACGAATAACAGTTTCACGTTACAGGCCGATTCTGTTGTTGTTGCCTGTGGCGGTATTTCAGGTAATCT
This sequence comes from Oleiphilaceae bacterium, assembly GCA_041592735.1. Lineage (GTDB taxonomy): Bacteria > Pseudomonadota > Gammaproteobacteria > Pseudomonadales > Oleiphilaceae > PZPK01. The sequence continues at coordinate 831 of JBFHPN010000678.1, forward strand.
TCAAAAAGTAAAAGATAACTGGTACCAACCATGGGGAGCGCCACCTGAAGAGCTATTAAATGGTTCGCATCGGTATGCAGATGGTTTATTACATGATCGCCTTGCTGAACATCAGGCAGCGGTTACCCATTTAGATAAAATGTGGAACTATGCTGCCGGTATTCCTCATCCTAAACCCCATTTTCCGGGGCATGGTTTAAGTCTGATACCTTGCAAATCTGCGTTATGGCTGGATGCTGAGGGCAAACGAATCGGGCCTGAGCCACTGGTGACAGGATTTGATACTAATGAATTATGTCGGCGCGTTTCACAATTATCTAAACCTTATACCTGGCAGGTTTTAAACTGGCGAATTGCGGCCAAAGAGTTCGCCATTTCAGGTTCGGAACATAACCCCTCGCTACGGGATCGGAAATTATTCCGGTTTATCAAAGAAGTATTGCTCGGAAATCATGCTTTGATAAAGCAAATTTCAACAGAAAGTGATCATTTTATTGTTGACCCTAGCGTTCAAGGGCTTGCTGCCAAGATGAATCAATTAAACGGTGATCAGGCTATTGATGCCGCTTCGCTCGTTGACGAAATTTCTAATTATGATGCCATGATCCGGCGCGGCCCAAGTTTATGGAATGATGATCAATTAAGACGCATTCAACACGCACGCGCCTGGCGCTCTGATAAGTTGCGTACCTGTAAACCAAAACCCATACTGGATGAAAA
>JBFHPN010000679.1:0-1548 GCA_041592735.1 Oleiphilaceae bacterium
ACCCTGTTCAAGTTGAGTATTTACCCGGTTATGACTACCCCGATCCACACCAACTCAGCAGTATGGTGATCACGGCACTCAAAACCGCTCTATCGAAAGGTCTTACCGGTGATATTCTGGTTTTTCTGCCTGGCCAGGCCCTGATAAAAAGGTGTATTACCGAGGCGAGCCATGCATTTCAATCTCAAGCTAACTTGATTTTTTTGCCACTCTATGGGGGCTTATCCATTGTCCAACAGGTGCAAGCGTTAAGACCAGATTCCGGCGGAAAACAGCGCGTTGTATTTTCCACCAATATTGCAGAAACCAGCCTAACCATCGAAGGCGTATGCTGTGTCATTGACAGCGGCCTGGAAAAAGTATCGATATACGACCCGGCCAGCACACTGTCACGGCTTGAAACAGTGTATATTTCACAAGCCTCAGCAGAACAACGTAAAGGACGTGCCGGGCGGCTCCAGGCAGGCTATTGTCTGCGCTTATGGAGTGAAGCAAGGCAGCAATCTCTGCGCGCTTATCAAGGAGAAGAAATACTCACAGCCGACCTGACAACCATGTTGCTAGACCTGCTCGCCTGGGGTTTAACTGACATCGAACAGATCCACTGGCTGACTGCCCCAGCCACCGCTCATCTAGAATCTTCAAAACAACTCCTTATTGATCTCGGCCTGCTCAACCCGACGAATACCAATAGCCTGGGTAAATTGACAGCACTGGGTTCACAGGCCGCTCAACTGGCTTTGCACCCCCGTTTGGCTGCAATGCTGTTAAGCGCAGACAATACGATGACAAAAAACATGGCATGTGAATGCGCTGCCCTGCTGTCTGAACAAGATATTTTTAGTAACTATACGGGAGTGGATATCGTCGATCGTTTACTTGCACTTCAGGAATATAAACAACACAGAAAGACAGCGCGTGACTCCTGGCCGATAAAACCGGCGCTTATTGAACAGGTATTAAATACTGCACAATCATTAAAACGAAGCTTAAACCTTGCAACAGATATCCAACCTTTCACACTGACTGACTTGCAATCACATCTGGGAAAGCTGCTATTGAGTGCTTATCCGGACAGGCTTGCCAAACAGCGTGCCGTGAATACCGGGCGTTATCAATTAGCAAACGGCAAAGGGGCGCAATTGTATCCTCAAGATCCGCTCTTTGGGTCTGAATGGCTGATCGTCAATGAGTGCACCATTCAAAAACAGGATGGCCAGATTCTGAGCGCGACGGCCATCAGCCTCAATGAAGTCGAAGATTACATGAAGCATCGGTTAACCGAGCGCATAGATTATCGACTGGATGAAAAAAAACAAGTTATTGTCGGTCGCAAAGAGACACGCTATGGCGCCCTCATTTTAAATTCACAGCCTGTGGCAGATATTCCTGAAGATGCATTTAAAGACTGTTTAAGCGATCTCATCCGCACGAGTGGCTTATCAATGCTTAATTGGACGGATGAATGCGAGCATTGGTTAAGCCGTGCAACATGGCTTGGCACAGTAATGAACAACTTTCCAACCATCAATGAACAGCAGCTGATAG
>JBFHPN010000680.1:0-1547 GCA_041592735.1 Oleiphilaceae bacterium
CAATTTGGGCTTACTCGATGGGCTATGCTCTACTTGTTTTCGTTTTGTCGACAACAACAGCAATGAAACACTAGCGATGACGGTGTTCATTAAGCCATTTAATGGTTGTTTTAAGGCGATCAGAGTGGCCGGTTCCCATCCCATACCAATAAATCCGCGGTAAAACACCAGTACCATAGGTACACCTATACAGACCCAGAAAAAAAGGTCAAGGATAACCAGATTCTGTGATTTACGGGCATAAAGCCAGCTAACAAAAACTGCCTCAATGGCAAATATAATCATGGCATAGGGATGCCCCCAAAGCACGAGGGTGTATATACCGCCAGCTAAAGCAACAAACAAGGCATAAGGCAAACCTGAGAGTGCGACAGAGAGCATCACAGCGATAGAACCAAAGATGAAATCCACACCGAAAAACAGGGGTAAGCTGAAATAATTACCTGCCAAAGCAAGCATTGATAACAGCAAAGTGATCAATATGTGTTGCTGGCGAGAGCGCAGTTTATGTCGATTAAACATCGTTATACCTTCCGTCAGGAAGTGGTTTTTATTCTCGCTAAAACTTTTTTAGCGCGTGCTATAGGTATTCATACTATTATGATCCAGCATCAACCGGATCTTTAGGCAAAGAGAAAAAAAATGTGGTTGACTCATCCGTTGTTTCAAAGCCTACTTCACCATTCATTCGTTCAACCAGTTCTCTGGTAATCGCCAGCCCAAGGCCAGAACCGCCCTTCTGACGGGTATCACTTGAATCCGCCTGGGCGAACTTCTGAAAAATATGTGCATGAAAAGATTCAGGTATGCCAGGCCCATAATCAGTGACCGAAATAACAACCGCATGCTGTTGCTCAAGGGCACTTATCAGTACCTGACCACCTTCTGGTGAGAATTTCGCCGCATTAGATATCAGGTTTGCCATAATTTGCGCAAAGCGTGTTTCATCGGTAAGCACCTTTAAGTCTTCGGGCACCTCGGTCAACATTAATCGAACATTAAATTGACCGGCATAAATCTGATTAGTTTCCAAAGCAGATTCGAGTAATGTTTTTACCCCCATGGCCTGGATATCAAACCTTACTTTACCCGCAAGCAATTTCTCCATATCGAGGATATCGTTGATCAGCATATTCAATCGCTGGCTATTTTTATAGGCTAAGTCCAGCAGCTTTGTTAAGGCTTCGGGCAAGTTACCCACGGCCCCTCCTTTAAGAAGCCCCAGGGCACCTGATATAGCGGTAAGAGGTGTGCGCAGCTCATGACTAACCGTAGAGATAAATTCATTCTTCATTCGTTCGATGCGTTTGCGTTCGGAAATATCTTCTGCAATGGCAAGGTATCCCACAATGACATCCTGATCATTACGGATGGCGCTCAACACAACCTGCACATTCAGCGACTGTTTATTTTTGGTTTTATACGCTATCTCCTGAACAATATAAGGCGTGCCCTCATCAAGAAGACTAAGGAGATAATCAGCATTTCGCGCCTCTTGCAGAACAATAGAAAAATTTTCCTGCCCCTCAAGCTCAGTGCTCTGATAA
>JBFHPN010000681.1:0-1541 GCA_041592735.1 Oleiphilaceae bacterium
AATAATCGATTTTGTAAAGAGTTGCTTGTTAGTTCCATACTGCTACCAATGACTGCCCGAAAATAAATGCTAGTTGTCCGACACCGGCAAGTGCGCCCAAGATGCCACCAATAATAATTAATTTGATTTCATCTTCTTGAAAACAGGGTCTCAAGAGATCCTGAAATTCCTCAGAGGGTAATTGTTTCATGCGTTCAGCCATTATCTCTTTAACCACCAACGCTCGCTGATGATTAAACAAAGGATCTTTAAGCGTTTGTGTGGAAAGGTCAATGGCCTTCTGACCGGTCTCCTGTTTTAATTCAGCAAACGCCTTAGGCCCCAGCGCCGCCTGGGTAAGTGGTTTAATAATACCACTGGCCTCATCCACCAACTCTTCAAAATGACGCTGGATAATCGCGCGCGTGCGCTCGGCTTCTTTACCCGTCAGCATGGCTTGCACGATGAGTTCGACCGTCAGGATTTCTTCGGTGACGATAGTACAAAAGGACTCAGAAACCGCATCCTGCCGCTTAAGAAATAAGCCTTGGATAGTAAAACCCAAAATTTTCATTGGCTGCAGGGGCCTGAAAATCATATTCAGCGCCAGCCAATTCGTTGCCCAACCCACCAGAAAGCCACAAACGGGGAGAATAATCGGGTAAGGAAAAAAATACCAGAGTATCAGTTGTGGCACGCCAAATAAGAAACCAAACCATAAACCACTGCGAATAATAAAGGAAAATTCTTCATGCCCACATTCCAGAAAAATTTTATTCAGCAGATTTTTATCCTGAACCAAGTGGTCAATAACCATCGCCTTGAGATCAAATAAAGACTCTATTTTAGGTGATAAATCGGCGACTAAATTATCAACAATACGCGGAACTTCCTGTCTCACACGATCATAGGCAATTTGCTTGACCGGTTTAGGCAAATTTTGCCAAAGCGTCCGGTGTCTTTTACGCATAATTTCATCCACCAGCTCATCTAACCTGGGCTCCAGGGTCGAGAGAATATGCTCACCAATAATATCCGGATTCATTTGCTCGATGATTTCACTGATAGAGCCTAAACGGGAGAGGGTAGAATCGACACTGATTTCAGCCATTTTGCGGGCTTTGGAGGGAATTATGCCTTGCCAACCCAAAAAGGGCTTAATACCTCGAAACTCCAATGGATAAAACGTAAGCTTGATCGCCAGCCAATTGGTCGTAATGCCTACCAGAGCCGCAATAACAGGGATGCTCAGCAGTTTAAGCCACTCTATGAGAGAGGGTATATCGAGGTTTTGCGGATCCATTGGTTCAGTTTCCCATCGTTATTCGTCATTAAGCCTGTGTGTTTATTCATTACTGGCTGTTCATTATCAGTCATTGCTATTTGATCGCAGGTGTCATGACCAGAGAGAGGAATACTGTCTACTCTCCCGCAAAGGCATTGCCATTGCTTTTTGATATGCTATCACATAGGATTCGGCTTATTTTATTATTTTAAGGCGAATTATGTCACGCAGGACTCTTCTGGAGATTGGTCTGATTCAAAGGCTGTCATTAGCCATC
>JBFHPN010000682.1:0-1540 GCA_041592735.1 Oleiphilaceae bacterium
ACCGACCCAAAACACGTAATACCGCATTCGCGAGTGTTGAGGCTTTCGGGTAAAACACATCTTCAAGGGATTTTGAAACGGGTGTCGGGCAATTAGACAAGGCAATGCGTCTTACCGGTGCCTTCAAACTATGAAATCCTTTCTCGGCTACCAGTGCCGCGACTTCACTACTAAAACCACATAACTCCCAACTGGTATCGGCCACAATTAAATGCCCTGTTTTTGCCACAGAATTTAGAATCGCTTCTTCATCTAAAGGACGTATGGTACGGGGATCGATAACTTCGACACTGATGTTTTGCTTGAGTAACTCATCTGCGGCAATCGTCGCTTCCAGCGCCATTAAGGACGTGGCAACAAGGGTGATATCCGAACCTTCACGAATGACGCGGGCCTTACCGAAGGGTATGGCGGCCTGATCATCCGGTACCTCACCTTCAACATCGTACAAAGAACGATGCTCCAGAATCACCACCGGGTGATCTGCTTGCAGCGCATTTAACAGCAGGCCTTTTGCATCTGCCGCTGTGCTGGGCATGGCAACCGTCAGGCCGGGAAAATGAGCCAGCGCTGCATGGGGTGATTGCGAGTGGGTTGCCCCCTGCCCCCAGCCCTTGCCGACAATGGCACGAATAACCACCGGGACCCCGCCGGCATGTCCATCGAACATGTATTTCCACTTGGAGGTCAGATTCAACAGATTATCGTAAGCCAGAAACATGAAGTCGGCGCGTGGCAGCACAAAGATCGGACGCTTACCCATCGCAGCAGCGCCGGTAGCAATGCCCATAAACGCATTTTCCATAGAAGGGCAATCAAACACTCTGTCTGGAAACAGCTCTCTGGCCTGCGCGGTTGAACCAAAAATACCCGAGGGATAATCGACCGCATGACCGGTAATAAAGATATTCGGGTCCGCCTGCATGGCTTCGACAGTGGCTTCGGAAATGGCCTCTTTATATTTGAGGGTACGCAAGATCAGACTCCTGAAATGTATAGATTATTCGGCTGAAAAACATTAATAGACCTTATCCAGAAGGGTTTGAGCTTCTGGCCATGGGTCGTGATACGCCTTTTCAATATCTGCCTGGACGCGGCTTTGAACGGTGCGTTCCAGTTCTGCTAATTCATCTGCCGACGCAAAGTTCAACTCCAGCATAATGGCTTTACAATGCTTAAGGGGGCAATTTTGCTGCCAACGTTCCAACTCCGCTTTAGTTCGATACGTTCGTTGCAGTTCATGGTCAAAATACGGGCCGACATGCTCAAGCCAGCGATAGGTTTTGAACTCTAAAAAATATGGTCCGGCACCCTTTCTTATTTCGGAGATCGCATGCTCTGCCGCCACCGAAACAGCAAAAACATCATTGCCATCAATCACAAGCGTGGGAACACCAAATGAGGCCACACGATCTGAAATACCAGGGCCCTCAGGTTGCCTTATGTTTAAAGGGCTTTCTGTGGCATAGCCATTATTTTCACAGACAAACAGCACAGGCAATTTGTGAAGCGCGGCATAGCTGATACTTTCATAGAAGGC
>JBFHPN010000683.1:0-1538 GCA_041592735.1 Oleiphilaceae bacterium
ATTGCCAAAGATCGCGCCTTCTTTTTCAGCTGCTCGATCCTCACCATTGCGCTGGTCTACATGGTCGCTACACGTATCGGCACTGTGATTATCTGGAGTATCGGATTCGGACCTGAATTTATCTCAGGCTGATACAGCTTATAAAAACCGGAAACTGGCTATCTAAAACATAGGATTCGTTTCCGGTTTATTCTCAATACTTATTTAATTGTTCTTTTGACATAAGACTCACAGCACCCTCCCTAATCATTTTCAATCCTCCGCTTCTTGAACCCTACGTATTCAACACAATGCACCTAAAGGTGAACTAATACTCACTTTATTGTTTAGCATGATATTTTCTTACAATCTTTTTAAAGCCTCCGTGACATAAGCTCTCTAAATGTCCGGTGTTCCTGCCGGCATAACACGTCATACCCCAGAAATAACCTGGCTAAACCAACTTGTTTGACAAAGAGGAACGAATGCCGGGCTCTCGCACGGTATGGCTTTGAACGCAGTCAATGATAAAAATAATGATAGGACTAACGATAATGAACACAACACGACTTTTCTTATTCTTGGTAACCACCTGCCTGGCAATTACCAGCCAGGCAACCTTTGCAGGAAAAAAAAGCAGCGATAGCGGCGCAGCAGGCGCTTCCTCCTGTCCGGCTGAGCCAATCATCATGGTTCATGGTTACCTGGGCTCTACCTCCAATTTCAATACGATGGAAAATCGTTTACTGGCTGATGGCCAACCGGCATGTGCCTTATATAAGTTTGGTTACAACAGTACCGGCAGCAGCAATAAAACCAGCGCCTCTCGATTGAAAAGCTTTGTAGATAGCGTACTGAGCTCAACCGGCTATTCCAAAGCACGCATTATCGCGCACTCAAACGGCGGGCTGGTATCTCGCTGGTATCGCGTGTTTGAAGGTGGTTCACGTAAAACCAGTAAATTAATTACCTTGGGCACCCCTCATCAAGGCACAACCTGGGCCTATGCATGTGTGAGTCCTGCCTGCTTCGAAATGAGGCCAAACTCTTCATTTCTGCAATCCCTGGCCGGCAAAGGTTGCGATGTATCATTATGGTCTGATGCCGATGAAATCATCCTCCCCAACAGCAGTGCACAGTGCGGCAACAGCATCCAGACAAAAAGTGTCAGCCATAATACCCTGCTAAGCGATGCGGATGTGTTTGGGGATGTGCGCAATAACCTCTAGTAACCATTTGTGAGCAAGTATTAAGGCTTCATGTTTTAACGGGTCAATAGGATTTGCATTTCGGCTATTGACCCGTTTTTTTTGCCCCCGGATTCCAGCCTTCATTCAATTAAGATCTGGCAGCTTCCCAGGCAAGCAATGCCTTTTTTCTTGAAGCGCCCCAGCGGTAATGATTAAATTCCCCGGAACTACGGATGACTCGGTGGCAGGGAATTAAATAGCCCAGATTATTCCGAGCAATCGCCGAGGCAACCGCACGGGTGGCATCCGGTTGCCGGATACTTTGCGCCACTTGCTGGTAGCTGGCGACTTCACCCTGAGGAATTCGCA
>JBFHPN010000684.1:0-1530 GCA_041592735.1 Oleiphilaceae bacterium
AAACCGATATGGAAGGTCTGACTAAAGCTATTAATGATGCAGAGATCTATCGGTTTATCACTAAACCCTGGAATGATATTGAGTTACGTTCAACCATAAAACAGTGCCTGGACATAGGCCGTTTGCAGAAAGAAAATAAAGAACTGGCCGACCAGGTGCGCAGCCAGTCTATCCAGTTGCAGGTACACCTTCAGGAATTAAAGCGTTTAGAGCGTGAAAGCCCGGGTATTACCAGAGTCAAATGGGATGCAAATGGAGAGATTGATTTATCAGAAGAATTTACCGATAACTAAGTGCTTATTGATTAGATAAACCTGACCATGCTTGTTACGCCATTAAAAGCAAATGATTCAAGCCTGTCACATCCCGTGGTGTAAAAATTTTATTCGCTTAACAATTGTTAAGGATCAACCTTTCAAAATCATCTAGCATAACTGTCATATAACCCACCTTGGCGATTTTAAGGCTAAGGTGTTATGAGATATTGATCTATAAAAAATATGGAGAGAGTAATGTCCGCACAGCACTATCCTAATTTGTTAAAACCACTTGATCTGGGATTCACTACCTTGAAAAACCGGGTGATCATGGGTTCCATGCACACTGGCCTCGAAGAAGAAAAAGACGGCCTGAATCGTATGGCCACGTTTTTTGCTGAACGTGCAAAGGGGGGGGTGGCGTTAATTGTTACCGGTGGCTTCGGGCCGAATGAAGAAGGGGCGACTCATCCTCATACTCAACTCGTCAAAACCGAAGAAGATGCACTTAAACATCGTGTGATAACGGATGCTGTTCATAAAGAGGGTGGCAAGATCTGTATGCAGATTCTGCACACCGGCCGTTATGCCTTTAGTCCGAAAGCGGTGGCACCCTCTGCTATCCAGGCACCTATTAATCCGTTTAAGCCCAATGAGCTGGATGAAGCCGGTATCGAAAAACAAATCAATGACATTGTAAAGCTGGCCGTAAATGCTCAAATAGGTGGATACGATGGTGTTGAGATCATGGGCTCAGAAGGTTATTTCATTAATCAATTTCTGGCCAAGCGTACCAACCATCGAGATGACAAATGGGGCGGCGAATATGAAAACAGAATGCGCCTCGCGATCGAAATAGTCAGCCGTGTGCGTGCAGCAGTTGGTAAAGACTTTATTATTATTTATCGCTTATCCATGCTTGATCTGGTCGAAGGTGGTAGTACTTACGAAGAAGTCGTACAGCTAGGTAAGGCAATTGAACAAGCCGGTGCAACCATCATCAATACGGGTATCGGTTGGCATGAAGCACGAATTCCAACGATTGCGACTAAAGTACCAAGAGCGGCATTCACTTGGGTGACGGCTAAATTTAAGCAGGCACTTTCTATTCCGTTAATTACATCCAATCGAATTAATACCCCAGAGGTTGCTGAAGAAGTTTTAGCGCGTGGTGATGCAGATATGGTATCTATGGCGCGCCCGTTTCTGGCTGATCCCTATTTTGTGCAAAAGGCGATGCAAGGAAAGAGTGATGAGATCAACACGTGTATCG
>JBFHPN010000685.1:0-1522 GCA_041592735.1 Oleiphilaceae bacterium
CTGGCTTCGGTGTGAAACCGCTAACTTCGCGAGGGTATCCAGATCCTGGGCATTCTTTTGATTCTTTTCTTTGAGCTGATCATTTTCTTTTTTCAGATCGTATTGCTCTAATCCCAGTGCAACGGTAATCCTTAAATCATCGTCATTCCAGGGCTTTAGGATAAACTTATAGACCGCACCATCTTTAATGGCAGCCATCACGGCTTCAGTATCTGCCTGCCCGGTTAAGAGTATTCTGATAGTGTCAGGATATCGCTGCTTCACCTCCCGGAGCAATTCAGCACCATTCATTCCGGGCATTTTAAAATCGGTGATCATCAATTCACAAGGCGTTTGTTCCAGCTGCTTTAAGGCGTTTTCGGCATTCTCGGCAGTAAACACGTCATAGTTTTCTTCTCTGAAAACACGTTTTAAGGCCCGACAGATATTGACCTCATCATCTACAATGAGAATTCTGTAGGGCTTTTTCTTTACCTCTGCCTCTTCTGTCTCTTCTCTGCTTACCTCTTCAGGCGCATCCAGGAAGAGCGAACTGAACTTACTCATACCCCAACCTTATTTATTTTCATGCCGGTAACCAGAAACTCACTTTCGTGCCTTTACCCGGTTCAGACTGAATACGGATTTCACCCTGATGAGAATGGATAATATCTTTACAGGCCGTCAAACCCAGCCCTTTGCCTTTACCAACTTCTTTGGTAGTAAAAAAAGGATCAAATACTTTGTTAATGATTTCTTGTGGTATCCCTTTTCCATAATCTTCTATTGAGATATGTACCCTGTTATCTTCAAAGGCGGTATGCACGACCACCTTGCCTTCATCGTCGTAGGCATCTGCTGCGTTCATAATCAAAGCAAGAAGAACCTGGCCAATATAACCCGGGCGGCACTTCAAATTCGGCAGTTGAGCCTCTTTAAGCTCAATGGATACGGGCTTATCGAGCGCAGTTTGTGCAACATTACAGGTAGATCGTATGTACCCACTAATATCGATGGTTTCTTCTGCATTGCTGTCGACGCTGGAAAATAATTTCAGGTCGGACACAATGCTTGTAACCCGGTCACTGCCATCTATCGATTCATCCAGCAGCTCGGTAAAATCTTCCAGAATGAATGTGAGGTCAATGTCCTCACAGTAACTGGCTATCGCGTCAACACCCTGCTTTTCTTCTATCAATTTTCCCAGCTTCATTAAATCCGCCAGGTAACTTTTTGCGCTATTCAGATTACTTTTGATGAAGCCTATCGGATTATTTATTTCATGCGCGACGCCCGCAGCAAGATGACCGATCGCTGCCATTTTCTCTGACTCAAACATTTTTAATTGTGATTGTTCGATTGTCGCAACCTGTTCTTTAACCTTTTCATCCAGGTGTTCGCAAAGATTCTTGTAATTAGCCTCAGATGCGAGTAATTGCTCATGCTCCTTGCACAATTTGTTGTAATCTTCCTGTACCGCCTCGATATGTAAAGCAGATGCCATCAGATATTTCTGGGCAAAGGTGATTTGCAACACAATACA
>JBFHPN010000686.1:0-1514 GCA_041592735.1 Oleiphilaceae bacterium
CCAAGCAGGAGAGCTTAACCCTAGTATTAATAGGGCAGATATTATTAATTTGTGAGTAATTTGTTTCATGAGTAGTACCTGGTTATCTATTTATATGTATTTTCAAATACATAAGCAATAATTAAACCAAAAATATTTTATCATTATAAATCAGCTATTTATAAAATTTAACACCTCACAAAATATCTGCACATGTAAAAAAAACCGACAGGCGTCATCTAACACAAAGTCATCATTTCGATGAATCTCACTGGAATTTCGTCGAAATTAACGTGCATCAAATGCCCCCTCACAACTCAATGCTGGCAGTTAAATACTTACTAAATAGCTTAATAAACATGCTTCAAAGGCATCAAAGTCATCACAGATAAAATCTGCTAACTCAGCAAAGCCAGGTAAAGCCTTATCTCTGGCATCAAAATAAAGGCAGGCATGCATTCCTGCCTGATTGGCCGCTTGCAGATCATATAAATAGTCACCGATGTAAACACAGCGATTTGGCGACAGATTCCAATACCGACTCAACTGAAGCAAGGCACTTGGATCTGGTTTTGGGGGTGCGCTTTCTCGCGTCAAGACCTGCTCAACTGTAATCCCACAGGTCTTCAGTTTCATCTCTGTAGCCTGACTGGAGTTTCGAGTCACTATAGCGGTTCTGAGCCCAGCCTCGCGCAAACGCACTAGCAAGTCCAGCGCTCCCTTGATGGCCCTTGTCGAGCTGGCATCATGAAGTTCATGTTGATGGATGATACTTTCAGCGGCTTGCCGGTGAGACGGCGTTAAACTATCTAGAAATGTGAGAACATCCTTGCCTTCGGGGCAGCCTATGTCAGAGCGAATCTTTGCAAAGTCCAGGGATGAGTGGACCAGGGTTCCATCCAGGTCAAACACAATTGCCTGAACAGATTCAAGCAATGTAAGGTAATTCGACAAACAGCTTACTCCTAAGTCAGGATCAGAACCTATACCTTAATTTGAGACAAAAGCAGGTGTTTCTGTGGCGACGAATCGTTAGAATGCTTCGTCATACATTTTGATTTCAACATGCCAAGGAATATTTGTGAACCTTTTTCTAAATACGCCCCGGAAATTACTGTTTTGCCTGCTACTTATTTCAAGCCCCTGGCTTCAGGCCGAGACCCTCTATACAGAATTAAATGGCACCTACACCTTTACCAAACTGGATGACGAACAATTCAACCCCACCACCCTGGAAGCGCGCTTAGGCATGTACCTTCAACAGCAAGTGGGTATTGAAGCCTATGTTTCCAGCGGCTTATCCGATGACAGCCAACTGGATATAGATGTATCTATCAAGACCATAGCCGGTGTCAACTTCCGCTTTGAATCTCCCGAATCTGAAGGCATGAAGGTTTTTATTCTCTTGGGCTATGGCATGACAGAGTGGGATGTCGATCGCAGCGGTAGCGGTGAACCAGGCAGCGTGGATTTTGACGATTTCAGTTACGGCGCCGGTTTCGAATGGCGCTTAGGCAAAAGTGAGCAATGGTTTA
>JBFHPN010000687.1:0-1508 GCA_041592735.1 Oleiphilaceae bacterium
AGCAATAAAGCACCATAAGGTATTCGATAAACAATCCGTGAGCACGCGCCCAGGTTCAGCTTCATGTAAATGTACCTCGGCGTTATCCGGGAAATATGCAGACACCGACTCAGCCTTACCCAGTAAGGTAGATTTCAGCCCCATCCCCTTAGGGCGTTTACTGATACAGACTTGCTCTGCTAACTTGCTTTGATCGCCTAAACATTTTAATTGAAAAAAGCGCATCCATTGCTCTCCTTGCTAACGATAGTATCGCTTTGTGGTCTCACTGATCGGCTTTTAAAAGGCTATCTCAAGTGCCTGCCGAAGACATATTCAAAGGTATAATCTTAACACCCGTATTCGGATTGAGAATCGCTTTGCTGAGTAACTTATACGAGTCCAGATCGAACGCGACTGGCTCATGATTATGGTCACTCAACAGGCTATACAACTCACTCTCTGAAGAGACCGTGGCAATATGACGCCAATTATATACCACATGAATCTGTTCCCAACTAGCTGTCGGATGCACTTCTTTAATACCAATCATGCCTTCATAAGGCCAGACCTTTAATTGCAGGGCATGAAAGGCAATTTGCACCCTCAAGTTATACAACTCAACTGATTCTCCATTGATGCAGGCGCCCTTGCAACTATGCGTTTGATAACCAAAACATGCGCCTTTTCCTTTTTCCAGGCCCAATAATTTTCGGCATACCTGATTTCTATTGGCAAGCGCCACCAAAGCTTTTTGCGCTGCCTGCGCGCTGCGATACAACCCGTAATACTGGTCTAGATGCTTTAGATCCAACTCTCTGCATATGCGGGCTTCCAAAAAACCCTCTGCATTTTTTTCCAGTTTGATCGACACCAAGGTCTTGCTGGCACGGGAACGACGATTATAAATCGGGTTGAGCTTTTTGATTTCTTTCAATTCCAGCAACTGTGCTCCTAAATCACCTGCGGTCTCGGTCCAATCGAGATGCGTAATGCTTTGGGCAATGGTCATTTCTTTGCTGGATAGATGGTCGGAAGAAAAATGACTCATCACACGCTGATACAAATTGACGCTTTTGCCCACATACAACAACACATTGTTTTCGCCATAAAAACGATACACGCCTGGCGTGCCGGGGATCGCTTTTACATCTGCTTCGGATAAGCCCTTGGGTAATGAAGGCAATTTTAATTGGCGATTAATCGCCGCCTCGAAATCAGACGGGCTATGCGCCTCCCTCGCGATCAGAAAAAATGCCAGCATCGCATCCACATCGCCCATGGCTCGGTGGCGTTCAGTGACCTGAATACCGTGCCGAGCAATTAATGCGTCAAGCCCATGGCGCTGCTGATCTGGATAGAGGGCTTTCGCCAGCTTCACGGTGCACAAAAGGCGTCGGCTCCAGGAAATATTCAAGCGACGAAATTCTGCTTTCAAAAAACCATAATCGAAACGGGCATTATGAGCGACCAAAATGCAGCCCTTTGTCAATTCATCAATTAACCCGGCCACTTCGCGAAACACCGGG
>JBFHPN010000688.1:0-1507 GCA_041592735.1 Oleiphilaceae bacterium
AGGTGTCCGGTTTCCGCTGCAGTTAGTGCCAGGCGAATGGTTTCCAGGTCACGTAGCTCACCAACCAGAATAATATCCGGATCTTCCCGCAGGGCTGAGCGAAGTGCTTCATTGAAGCCCAGGGTGTCACGGTGAACTTCCCGCTGGTTCATCAGGCATTTCTTGCTTTCATGCACAAATTCGATAGGGTCTTCAATCGTTAGGATGTGGTCATAGCGATTGTCATTAATGTAATCGATCATGGCCGCCAGGGTCGTTGACTTACCTGAACCTGTTGGACCGGTAACTAATACCAGGCCACGAGGCACTTCGGCGATATCTTTGAACACCTGCCCCATACCTAGATCTTCCATGGTCAATACTTTTGAGGGGATGGTACGAAACACTGCACCGGCACCACGATTCTGGTTGAAGGCATTTACACGGAAACGTGCCACACCGGGCACTTCGAACGAAAAATCCGTTTCCAGAAATTCTTCATAATCCTTGCGCTGCTTGTCATTCATGATGTCATAAATCAGTGAGTGTACTTCTTTATGTTCCATCGCGGGCAGGTTGATCCGCCTGACATCGCCATCAACGCGAATCATAGGGGGCAGGCCTGCTGAAAGGTGCAGGTCAGAAGCGCCTTGTTTAGCAGAAAATGCGAGTAGTTCGGTAATATCCATATGAGTCCTCAAAATGGCTGGCTAATCTATATGTCGGTTTGTTTTTATTACCTGGTTCAGAAGGATAGTACTTGTGCATATCAGTACTTTTTGCTCAAATGGCTGCGTCAATAACAGCGTTGGGCGCATGGTTTTAATGGCCATTGATAAAAACGAACCCAGTAATATGAATCAAGAAATTGTTAGTTCAATATGATATTCAGCATAGCAGACAAGCTTGAGAACGTAAGAGAAAGAATACAAAAAGCCACAATTTCTGCAAAAAGATTGCCGGGTTCCGTACAGCTGCTCGCCGTCAGTAAAACCCGCTCGGCAGAGGAACTTCTGCAAACCATGCAACATGGCGTACTGGCGTTTGGTGAAAACTATGTCAATGAGGCGCTGGAAAAGCAGAGCGCGTTAAAACAATTGTGTGTCGAAAAAGGCCTGTCAGATTTATATCAACAGCTTGTCTGGCACTTTATCGGCCCTGTTCAAGCCAACAAAACGCGAGCCATTGCTGAACATTTTGACTGGGTGCACGGTATCGACAGATCAAAAATTGTAACGCGTTTGAGTGCTCAGAGACCAACGACCCTCGGCCCTTTGAATTGCTGTATTCAGGTAAATATTGATGCCGAAGAGACCAAGTCGGGCGTTTCACTGGAAGCCATCGATACGCTGGCTGAAGAGATTAATGCTCAGGCTGGCCTGAATCTGAGAGGCTTAATGTGTATTCCCGCAGCACACAACAGTGATGTTGAGCTTGCGCAAACATTTAAAACCATGTTGGCCGCCTATGATCATTTAAAATCGCGCTATCCATCAGTGGATACCTTATCGATGGGTATGTCGGGTGA